>CAZTDC010000935.1:0-1003 GCA_964612165.1 uncultured Salinivenus sp. | reverse complement strand
CGTCCTCGATGTCGCGGGCCGCTTCCTCCAAATCGGATTCCGTTCGGGCGCAAATAGCGATATCGCACCCTTCGCGAGCAAGAGCCTCAGCGATGTACTTGCCGATGCCTTGACTGGCACCGGTGACGATGGCGACGCGATCCTGTAGTCCGAGATCCATAAAACAGCAGGGGTAGAGATTGGAAAGGTGAGCGGATAGCAGAATAGCGACGGGGAAAGACTCCATCCAGCCGCTCCCCCATCCGAACGACGAATTTTAGACCATTTGGACAGGATGCCCCCGCTTGATAAACTGCCTGCTCTCCCCTACCGTCTGACCGTCCCCGTTCGCCAAACCACCGACGTTCCTATGCCCAATTCTGACGACACTTCCCCGGACCGCTCCTTCGAAGAAACCCTCGACCGACTCGAAGAGATCGTCGAGCGCCTCGAAGACGACCCGCCGTCCCTGGACGAAGCGCTCGACGCCTACGAGGAGGGGGTCGCCCTCGCCAACGACTGCCTCTCCCGCCTCGATGAGGCCGAACAGCGCGTCAGTGAGCTGTCCATCGACCCCGATTGACCCGTCTGCTCTCGCCGAACACCGACGTCGAGAACGAAAAGGCGGGAGCACGGAGTTACTCCTCCACTTCTTCGAGTTCTTCCGCCTCGCCGTCCGTCTCGCTGTCCTGCTCGGCCGCGGGCGGTTCCCCATCGTCGACATCAGCGGCCGCCTCCTCTTCAGAAAGGGCCTCTTGGTTCGCCGGGACGGACCCGCTGAGCGTCACGGCCCCTCGCTCGTACTGATCCGGACGGCGATCCGGAAGGAAGCGCTCGCGTGCCGGCGCATCCTGACAGGCATCTAGGTCAATCGAGGCCATGAGAATGATGGCGCGGCCGGACGGGGCCTGAGCCACGACGCGGCCCGACGGATCGACGACGAGCGAGTTGCCGTCGAAGAGCAGATTGCGCTCCTGCCCCACCCGGTTGGCCATCGCCGTAAAGAAGCCGTGCTGGAACGACG
>CAZTDC010000934.1:0-1006 GCA_964612165.1 uncultured Salinivenus sp. | reverse complement strand
GCACCCTTCTCGGCACGGCCCTCGAGAAAACGACGCTCGAAGAGGCGGCCCGCACCGACTCGATCACGACGGAGCCGGCGATGGCGTAGTCCCGATTCGCCCTCTTTTTTACCTCCTGAGGCATGAGCAATGATCGAGAGTGTCTACATCGACAACTATAAGTGCTTCGGTAATACGGAGATTGACGACCTACAGTCTTTCAACCTCCTGATCGGGGAGAATGGAACTGGCAAAACAGCGCTGTTCGAAGTTCTTTCTCTTCTCAAAGATCTTATCATCGACGAGGAGAAGTTGGAGACTCTTCTCCCAAGCACCACACTTACACGCTGGGAACGCCGATCAATCCAGACGTTCGAACTTTCAATTCGTGGAAACGAAGGTCTGTACAAGTATCGATTGGAGGTCGAGCACGATCGAGACCGAGACTTACGACGCATCAACCTGGAGAAGTTGACCTTCGACGGAAACCCACTCTTTGAATTCGAGGATGGGGAAGTCCAACTGTATCGAGACGACTTTTCAGAGGGACCGGCTTATCCTTTCGACTGGGGACGTTCTGCCCTGGCGACCATCATGCCGCGCCACGACAATAAGCGCCTCTCGTGGTTTAAAAAACGGCTCGCGGACGTTCACATACTGCGCATAGAGCCTTTCCTGATGAGTGGAAAAAGCAAGGATGAAGCAACGGTACCGTCCCCTGGACTTGAAAACTTCCCGTCGTGGTACCGTCACGTTTCACAGGAGTATCCCCAACGCCAGCTTCAGTTCTTCAAGGACCTGAAACAGTCCATTGCCGGGTTTCAGCGCCTGAAAATGCCATCCGATGGAGGTGAAACCCGAACCATGAAGCTATCGATCCAGCACGGTCCGAAAGAACAGGATGGGACATCGGAAGCAACATACGCGTTCGGAGAGCTGTCAGATGGCCAGCGGGCAATTGTAGCCTTGTACGCCATCCTGCGGTTTACCGTCCGCGAAGACGTAACCCTCTGCATTGACGAGCCGG
>CAZTDC010000933.1:0-1007 GCA_964612165.1 uncultured Salinivenus sp. | reverse complement strand
CGATGGAAGCCTGCGCGGAGCCGAACGTGACGGTGTTGTTGGTAGCCGTCGAGTCGAAACCCGCGCCGTAGATGCGCACCTGCGTGCCGGGCGCACCGCTTTCGGGGTGGACGTCGGTGAGCGTCGGAACCTGACCGCCGTCCGTAATCGTCCAGGCGTCGTTCTCAATAATGGACTGGCGCGCCTCCGCCCCCGTCGAGGTGTACTGGCTCTGCCCGGCGTCGAAGGTGAGGCTGTCGGTCAGGTTGAGTTGGCTCCAGCCGACCAGGAGAGAGTCATAGTTGGCCGTGGAGAGTTCAGCGTTGGCGAGAAAACCTGCTATATTGGTCACGCTGGAAACATCCCAAGAGCCGATCGGCTGGTCAAAGTTACTGTCCCCATCAAACATCTGTATCATATTCTCAACGCTGGACACATCCCAATCATCAAGTGGTTGGTTGAAGCTTGACCTGCGAAACATCGCTCTCATATTTTGCACATTTGAGACGTTCCAAGAATTAATTGGCTGATCAAATTTATGTTTTTCGCTCTGCCTCCCCTTGAACATACTTGCCATAACGGTCACGCCGGATACGTCCCAATTATCGAGAGGCTGGTTAAATTCGGTAGCGCCGTTAAACATGCCTCTCATATTAACTACACTTGATACATCCCAAGAATTAATTGGCTGATCAAAGCTTGAGGCTCTCAATAAAAGATTACCCATATTGGTGACGTTGGAGACATCCCAGTCGCCGATTTTTCCGTTGAAGCTGCTGGCCTCTACAAACATTAGGTTCAAGTCTGTAACGTTCGATAAGTCCGGAGAGTCGGAGGCATTGTAGGTCATATTTTCGGCCCCAGCAAACGCTTTCTCCATACTTTTCCACTGGATCGCTCCCCATTGCTCTATCGTCTGGAGCTTTGCGGCATTTGTCTCGTCGCCGTCGCCGCCAAGGGCTGCATCAAGATAGATCTGCGGAAACGTCCCGCTGATCTCGACGGAGTGGGTGTCGGCGGTGGCATAG
>CAZTDC010000932.1:0-1015 GCA_964612165.1 uncultured Salinivenus sp. | reverse complement strand
GGCGCTGGGCGGGACACAGGACGTGCGCGTCGGTTTTGCCGGAAGGTGCCCTCTGGACCTCCGTCTGGGCCGTAGATTCTCGGGGCGGATCGCCCGTTGTCTCTGGGGACGCCGGAAAAATAGCTCATATTGCCTATTTCCGGACAGAAACAAAAAGCGTATCTTCTACTCCTTGCGCCGCCGGTAAACCTCGGTTGCCCCGCCGACGAAGCCTCGCATGACGCATTTGCGTCCAGGGCTGATTCGGACTTTTCCCCTACAATTACCCACTCAGTGATTACCTATGAACCGTCTATCATTCATTCTGACAACGGCCCTGCTTCTGCTTCTCGCCCCTCCGCTGATGTCTGAGGCGCAGGCGCAGGAGGAAGCGGTGTTCAAGCTCGGTCCCCGCTTGACGCTCGACCTTGGAGACATCTCGGATGCCTTCGACGGCACCGTGGCCCTCGGTGTCGACGCGCGGTACGAGCCCGTTGACTTTCCGGTTGCGGGAGGCGCCGCGTTTGACTTCTACTTCGCCGCGGATAACGTCACGGTCTACACCATCGACGTGAACGCGCTGTACCCGATCGAGACCGACGCTGACTTCGAGCCGTACGTGGGGGCCGGGATTGGGTACACGAACTTGTCCTTCGACAGTGGAGGGTTTGGCAGGTTCAGCAGTAGCGACACAGGGATCAACCTGGTCGGTGGGGCGGAATTCGAGGTGGGAACGCTCCAGCCGTTCGTCCAGGCACAGTTCACGCTCGGCGACCTCAATCGCTTCGGCATCACGGGCGGTCTGCTCTTCGCCCTCTAACGCACATATGTCTCATGTACGAGAGAAAAGGCCGCAGTCCCGTCCCGGGGCTGCGGCCGTTTTTGCTCGGCACCGTGCAACGAAAAATGGTTGCTATTGCCTATTGCGGGCCGCAGGACGGTGACGTATCTTCCAGTCGGCCTGTGGTCGAGGGATGCGAGGCGTGTGCCGCCCCGCTTCCTCGACACGCGCCGAAGATGCCCCCGACACGCGCCA
>CAZTDC010000931.1:0-1017 GCA_964612165.1 uncultured Salinivenus sp. | reverse complement strand
CTCGGTCTTCAAATGTCGGCTGCCCCTTGACGTCGGCCGGCTCGATGCCGGTCAGCTCGGTGACGGAGGCCGGAATGTTCACTTTTGGGTCCACAAGCAGGTCCACTGCGTCGTCGAGGGTGGCCCCGTCGTCGGTGGGCACAAACCGTTGCAGGGCGATTTGGATCACCCGTGCCTCCTGTGGGTCGGTGCCGGTGGCTTCGAGGTCAAGGAAAACGAGGGGGCGTTCGAGATGGAGCATCGAAATGGGCTCGTTGGTCAGTCGGGAGTCAAAGGAGCGTGTCTCCAGAGGGGTCAAGTGAGGACGGGACGAGAACGTTGAAAAGAAAGGTACAAAATCCACGGAAGGACTACCGGACGGTTCACGGGAATTGCATCGGAGCGTTGAATTCGTTAGCCTAAAAATCGCTCTATCAGATCGTTCTTTCATCGATCGGTGCGGCCACTTCAGATCCGATGGAAGACGCTCCTCCTCTTCCGAAAGCATTACGGACCGTTCTCGGATCCCGGCCGACGCGGCCGGCGGTTCGGCGGGTCGTTGACCGGTGTCACCGAATGGCATGCGCCTACCTGCGTCAACAGCGGCAGACCGGGGCGCTGCGCGAGGATCTTCTCGGGGAGGAGGTCGAGGATTTGGCGATGGACGCCATTGCGGAGCTTTTTGAGCGTGATGAAAAGGGCCAGTTCCCCGAGCTTCGCCGCTACTTTTCCGATCGGTCGTTCGATCGAGAATCCCCGGGGCCGGTCGAGGAGGAGCTCCGTCGCCTCGTACTGAGCACGGTCACGGACTGGCTCTTTGAGGCGTACCGGACGGCCGATCGGTCCCTGTCCAATCTCATTCGGAACCTCAAGCGCGTTCTCACCGCCCACGAGGAGGTGCGTCTCCACCGCCGCGGACAGACACTGTGGCTTGAGCTTCAACCAACGGACGCCGAACGGGACGACGAATCCCAACTGCAGGGGCGGCGCATGCCGATGGACGTGTTGGAGGCCTACCTGACGGGCGCCGTGGCCGAG
>CAZTDC010000930.1:0-1020 GCA_964612165.1 uncultured Salinivenus sp. | reverse complement strand
GGGAAGACCATTTTCTTGGATTTCTTTGGCCTGTTCGCGACGTCGCCGTGCCTGTTCGCGCTCCTGTTCGGTCGTGTACTCCAGGGAGAGAACCGCCTCCGCGATTTCGAGTTGATATTCGAGAAATCCGAACCCAATCGTATCGAAGATCAGCATCCCGGCTAAATCGCCATACACCTCGGCGATCCGCGGTGTGAATTGACCACCAAGACTGTGTCCTCCCACGAAGAGTCGGTCTGACTCGACAGCGTCCAGTTGAGCTACCCGCTCAACCGCTGCGACGACATCGTTGACGAGGATGTTCTCTGGCGTGAACTCGCCGTTGACTTCGTTGGGTCGTCGCCGGTCGTATCGGTACGTTGCGATCCCTCGATCGGTCAGCCCACGAGTGATATCGACGAATATCTTGTTGGGGCCGACCGTCGAATCACGGTTGTAGATATTAGCACCCTGAACGAGGACGACACAGGGAGCCGTCTCTCGATTGGCGGGCATCGCAAGCGTTCCCTCGAACGTCTTGCCGTCGGACTCGAAGGTGACCGACTGCTCCTCGTACGCGTCGGCCGACCCGTACGCCGGGAGCGAGTACTCCGAGAGGAACTCGAGGCGGCTCACGGTCTCGTCGTCGGAAACGGTGATTCGGACGCGCTGGTCGGCCTCCTCACAGGCAAGCGTTCCTGTGACTGCCCCCGTCTCGGGGTCAGCCGTGAGTTCACCAATCTCCTGGAACCCTCTGTGCTGTGATGTCAGTCCCAGCCAGACGCGCTGGAGGGCTGGCGCGGGATCACTGAATTCGCCTCCGAGGACTGTCCGACCGTATTCTTTTATTCGACTCTCCCCAGCCGGAGACAGCATACTGGCCGCCGCCTGAAACTCCCGGTCGCCGAGAAGCGAAACGAACTCTCGGGCGACGGGCTCGAGTTCCGGAGTCTGCGTCGTCTCCGTCGCAGTCGGGGTTTCCGTCGGCGTTGGCGTCGGGGTTGAGATGGCCGATGTCGTGGTATCGGACGGTGTCGTCGT
>CAZTDC010000929.1:0-1026 GCA_964612165.1 uncultured Salinivenus sp. | reverse complement strand
CAAAGCGCTCCGGGTCGAAGACCTCCCCGGAGCGGGCTAGGCTGTGAAGCATCCGGAGAAACTTGCGCATGACGGCGACTTTGGCCTTGGCTGCGATCATGCCTTCTTCGAGCTTCCGGTGGTAGTAGGGGCCGTAGAGCATCGCTTTCCGGAGGATCGGGAAGGTGGTCTGCCCGAGAATCTTGCGAAGCAGGGGACGTCCCTTTTTCGAAAGTCGAGTTTGTCCGCGATAGGTGCCGCTTTGGCGCTCCCGCAGGTTGAGGCCGGCGTAGCGCAGAAGCGCCCGCCCGGAGCCAAAGTCCGTGAGGGGGCCGGTCTGGCCTGCCAGACGGGTGAGGTTAAAGAGCGTGATGCCCTTCAGGTGAGAAAGCTCCGGAAGCTCCCCGTCGGTCACGAGCTCGCGGCCAACCCGCTCAATCTGGGCGCGGAGGGCCTTTCGGCGGGCCGTAAGACGGGTATAGTCGGCCCATAGGGCCTTCAGCCTGTCTACGAGCATCTCGATCTCAGCCTCCGTTTTGTGGTAGCGGGACGATTCTTCGGCTCGGGCGAAGAGGTGGTCAAGTGTGGTCGTGTGGGCAGCAACCCGCCTACGCATCACCGTTTTGAAGCGGCCCAGCCGCGCCCGGGTGATGTGGTACGGGTTGAAGGCATACGCCTCCATCAGCGCCTGGCCGGTCGAGTCAAACGTAAAGGTCGCCGACTTGTCGTAGTCGGGAAACAGCTCGGAGATGACCGCCTGAATGCGCTGGCGCGCAGCGGTGAGGGTCTCCTCGTCCTCGTCGTAGTAGCGGGTCAGTCGCCTCAGCTTGCGATACCGCTTTGGCAGGTGGCGATCGGTCTGGGTTTTCCCGAGACGTGCGATCAGATGCATCACCCGCGGATCTTTCTGATCGGTTTTCCCGGTGTCGTTGGATTCGACAGCCGAAAGCTTCGAGACGTGCTCGGGATTGATGAGGGCGGTCTCGTGGCCGAGGCGCCGGGCGGTCTGCAGAAGCTTCCGTTCGTAGCCGCCGGTCGGCTCGGCCA
>CAZTDC010000928.1:0-1027 GCA_964612165.1 uncultured Salinivenus sp. | reverse complement strand
CGACGACGAGTCCCACGCCGGTCGTCCACCAGACGGGATGGGTGCGAGGGCCGTATGGAATCACTATGCGTTCCAAACTGCAGGGCGCTATCACACTTCACCCGAAGGTAACAGTCTGCCCGCGAAAGATCCATTCGTGTCTTCCCTTCGGAGAGATCGTATGCCGGACTCTCCGCACACTTCGGTGCACTGCACTTCCTCCTGCCGCTCCTGCTACCGTCGACGCAGCATCACCGTCCCCTCGTGGGTGCCGATGCGAACCAGCGGTCCTCCTCCCTGGAACGCCCCGTGGTAATTGCCCTCCTCGTCCCGGAGCGAGTCAAGGGCAAAATCACTCTGGAAGTCCGCCTCCTCGTCGAGGTCCGTCGAAAGATCGAAGCCTGCGTCGCCCGGCAGAGTAAGGGTCACGCGCCCCTCGTGGGTCGTCACGTCCACACCGCCGAGCGAATCGACCCTCACGTCGGCCTGCCCCTCGTGCGTGTCCAGCAGGAGGCGCCCCCGAAGGCCTTCCACCGTGGCCTCGCCCTCGTGGGTGTCAAGCTTAAGGTCGCCGCGAACGTCCCGCATAGACACCGATCCCTCGTGGGTATCGATCTGGGCTGCCCCCTGCTGATCCGCCACCTGAACCTCTCCCTCGTTCGTGTCAATCTGAAGATTGGCGTGGAGCCCAGCCACCTCGATCGTCGACTCCTCGTCCTCCACCGACACCGCCGCCGTCTCGGGCACGGTGAGGGTGTAGTGCACGTCGGGATGGGCCACCCCGTAGCCGTAAATCTCCGGCCCAAGCGACCACTGCGGGTCGAGGTCCTCGAAGTTGATGGCCAACGACAGTTCCTGGTGGAAAGTATCCACGTCGATGATCGTGTTCTCCACGAAGTCGTCGGCCTGGTTGGAGACGATTCGCACCTCGTACGCGACGGCGTCGCGCTCCCAGGTCGAGACCGCAATGCTTCCCTTCTCATTCTCAACGGACACGCTGCCCGGTGTAAGCGACACCGTGTCGCGCACCGTGCGTTCGAAGGGCTGG
>CAZTDC010000927.1:0-1029 GCA_964612165.1 uncultured Salinivenus sp. | reverse complement strand
CGTGACTTCCTGACTGTCGACCGCGTCACCGCCGACGCGGAACTCGACAGTCTGGGTCCCTTCGATGCTGCCAGTGTTCTCGATCGTCGCCGAAACGTCGATCGAGTCACCGGAGGTGACAGTCACGTCCTGCGGATTCAGGTCCGAGACTTCGAAGGTCGCTTGGCCGGATTCACCGACCTGCTCGACGACAACGCCGTCTGCCTCAGCGTCGTCGACGTTACGAACGTTCACCGTGAACGTATCGTTCACCGAGGCGTCGCTGAAGTCGAATGCGCCTTCGAACGTCCCGTCAGCAGCGACAGTAACCGTGTCTTCAGGCGTGATGCTGAAGCGGGGTGAGACATCGCTGTCGGACGCGGCGCGGAGGTTGAGTTCCGTGCCAGGAGCGACCGTCGAGGTACCAGAGATCGTCTGGTTCTCGGCGTTCGTGACTTCGACGACACCGTCAGCCGTGGTGTCGAAGGACGCTTCGCGGTCGACGATCTCGAAGGTGGACGAGACGGTCTCGAAGTCCTCCTCTGCGGGGTCGTCGACACCGATCAGGTCACTGTTCTGAACGCTGAACTCCACGTTGTACTCATCGCCTGGCTCGTAGCTGCCACCCTCCTCGTACCGGAGGGCGTCGGTGTCCATCGCGATGTAGTACGTGTCGTTCTCCGCGTCGGAGATAACCGCGGCCCCGTCCTGAGCGAGCGTGCTGGAGACATCAACGACCTTCGGGTCCTGGTTGGTCCCGGTGGAGTCTTCCGTCTGCTCGATCGTGACGTTCAGTCCGTTGCCCAGGAGGTTACCGATGCTACCGCTTTCTTCGATAGCGCCCTGAAGACCGGATGCCTGGAACTGGTGGACAACGACGTCCTGCTCGGCGATCGTCGTGTCCTGCGTGAGAGTGCCGTCTTCGACGGCAGCCGTCACGTCAGCAGGCTCTTCGAGGTCGCCCACGGCGCTGCTGGTCGTCGTCCAGAGCGCGAGCGAGTCAGTCGAGCGCTCCTCGATGAAGAGCTCGCTGACCTCGTCCGGGTCGTC
>CAZTDC010000926.1:0-1030 GCA_964612165.1 uncultured Salinivenus sp. | reverse complement strand
CTTGCACTTCTTCCCATCCGAGCTCTTTAGCCATTTGCCGATACTTGGCGACCGATCCCATCGAATCGAGGTGGATGCGTTCCAGAACGGGCTTGAGAACCCCTTCGGGACAATCATCCGCTTGCATCGGATCGGTGAAAATGAAATGGCCTCCCTTATTTAGAACGCGGTCCACTTCTTCGAGGACCTTTTTCTTGTTGCCGCTGTGGAGCAAAGCATCCTGAGCGATCGCCAATTCATAGGAATCGTCGGAAAAGGGGAGGGCTTCGAAATTGCCTCCGTAAACATCCACGAGGTCTTCGAAGCCGAGCTTCTTGTTCTTCTCCTTGTTCAGATCGTTCTCCTTTTCGCTCAGGTTGAGGCAATCAACGTGGCAACCGAACTTCTTGGCGAAATATCTGGCTGTTCCACCATAACCAGCCCCAACATCGATCACGCGAGTGTCGGCATCGACGTGATCCTTGATTAGCTCGGTCATCTTTTCGACGGAGCGCTGGCTTGCGTCGTAGATGTTCTCACCGACTTCGTTGTAGAGGCCAACGTGAATGTCCTCGCCGCCCCAGATGTTGTAATAGAAATTATCAGCGTCTTCGCTGTCGTAATAATTCTTGGTGGTGTCCACCACTTCTTTACTTTTATCCGCCATGGGATCTCTTCTTTTTTTGAAAGTTCTTATTCGTGCCTCTCCTCTTATTCGTCGTCCTCTTGATCTTCCAAATACTCCTTCTCAGCAATGTGGATGAAGTAATCCGGATCATCCTCGGAAAAGGTTTCTTTGAAGTCCCCGAAGGTTTTTACTTTTTGGAAACCGACCTCCTTCATGAGGTTAGTGGAATAGTCCTTCCGCAAGGGGAAGAAGTTCAAGTGGAAAACGCTCTTATCCGGGAACTCGTATTGGAATCGCACGAGGTCTTCTCCCACTTTATCCGGCTCTGCTTTGATGTTCTCGCCAGCGTAATAGTAAGTGTGCTTGTTTTTGAACCCTTGATCGAGGATCACATCGTAATTCCGGTGGTCGAGGATCAGGATC
>CAZTDC010000925.1:0-1032 GCA_964612165.1 uncultured Salinivenus sp. | reverse complement strand
ACCTTTCCAGGAAGCATGCTCGTTTATCTGCCCGTTCTCTAAGAAGACGCCCCAGAGCCATGCCGACCACGACCACGCGGGAGCAGGAGCGGTGGGACGAGATTGTCAACGATCCGCTGCTCCGGGATCTCCCCTACAAAATTGAAACGAATGCCAAGGGCCAAATTATCTTGAGTCCGCACAAGAATCGACACTCGAAGGTCCAGCGTGCTCTTCAGAAGCTTCTCGACCGTCACGCGCCGGAGGGAGAGGTTTTTCCAGAGTTTGCGCTCGCGACATCACAAGGCGTGAAGTCGCCGGACGTGATCTGGGCGAGTCCAGCACGGGAGCGGGAAATGGAGGAAACCGGCGACCCGTCTACTCTGGCCCCCGAGATCTGCGTCGAGGTTTTGAGTGAGTCGAGTACGGTAGAGGAGATGGTCGATAAGCGGGCGCTCTACCGTGAGGCGGGGGCCGAGGAGGTATGGATCGTCGAACAGGATGGGAGAATCCGCTTCTTTGCAGACGCGGAACTGGAACAGTCCGACATTGCCCCCGATGTCCCAGATCAGGTGTGACGCGGTCCGGTAGTGCCATTATCGACAAAAGCCCTTCAGTTGTACCATGCCGACTACGACGACCCGAAAGCAAGAACGATGGCGCGAGATCGTGCAGAATCCGCAGCTCCGCGACCTTCCGTACAAAGTCGAAACCAACGAAAAGGGACAAATTGTCTTGAGTCCCCATACGGCCCACCACTCCGAACGCCAAGAACAGATTCAGAATCTTCTCCGGCGGCATGCCCCAGAAGGGCGACAGCCGCCCGAGTATCCGATTGCAACGCCCGAGGGCGTGAAGCAAGCCGACGTCATCTGGGCTAGCCAAGACCGGCTGCGCGACATGCGGGAGACCGGAGATCCTCCCACGCTTGCCCCAGAGATCTGCGTGGAGATCCTAAGCGAGTCGAACACGGTGGAGGAGATGGAGGAGAAACGTGCCCTCTACCGCGAGATTGGGGCCGAGGAGGTCTGGATCGTCGAGCAGGACGGCCGG
>CAZTDC010000924.1:0-1037 GCA_964612165.1 uncultured Salinivenus sp. | reverse complement strand
GAACGCTCGAAGTGAGCGTCTCTGACCAGGACGGCAGCGCACTCGACGCGACCGTTGAGGTCGACGGTCAGTCCGAAAGCACCAGTAGCGGTGTCGCAACGTTCGAGCTGGCACCCGGCGATTACGAGGTGACCGTCGAGGCTGCGGGCCAGACCGTCACGACGCAGGCGACGGTCGAGGCAGACGCGACGACGACGGCTGACGTGACCGTCGAGGTTGAGCAGATTGCTATCGAGAGCTTCCGTGCGGAGAGTAGCGGTGGATTCATTTCCTTCGACGAAACGAGCCTCGATGACGCGATTGCAGAGGGACTGTCCTTCCCGGACGGTTCCGGCGATAAAGACCCAATCGTCATCGAAGCGCAGGTCAACGACGACGGTACCTGGGAATCGACGACAGTCGACTTCCCGACGCTGAACACAGCCGAAGATGGTAGCGGCTTCGACGCAGAAGCGACCGCCCCGAACGGCCTCGAAGGGACGTTCAACCCAACGACGGGTGTTGCAACCGCAGAAGGGACGCTCAAAATCCAACTGCCGCTGACCGGTGACAGCTTCAGTTTCGACATTGCAATGACGACCGGCGTCAGCAATGGTGACGCAACCGACGACGGACTCGAAGGCACGTTCGATGCCGGCGAAGACAGCGGGACGCTCACGTTTGTGGATAACGAGTACACGGTGCCAGAGCCGACTGGCAACGAGCTACTCGACAGCCAGCTTGGCCTTCCAATCGAAGAGCCAGGCCTCGCGTGGCTCAAACTGCCGCTTGACGTTGACTTCGAGTCCTCTGAGCCAACAACTGGCGCGCTCGAAGTGAGCGCCAACGACCAGAACGGTGCGGCTATCGAAGGTGCAACCGTGACGGTCAACGGCCAGACCGCACAGACTGATGCCAACGGCGTTGCAACCTTCTCCGGCCTCGAAACAGGCACGTACGACGTGACTGTCGAAGCCGAGGGCGAAAGCGCAACGACCACCGCGACAGTCGAAGTAGACTCGACAACCGCGACCGACGTGACGGTCGAACTGCCGCCC
>CAZTDC010000923.1:0-1040 GCA_964612165.1 uncultured Salinivenus sp. | reverse complement strand
CGGCGCCGGGGGCGCGGTGCTGTACCGCAAAGCCCGCGTTGTTGGTCTCCGTGGCAGTTTCCCAGGTAATGACAGCCGTATCACCATTAGACAAGACATCGAACGCCGTTAACTCGACGGGCAATGGGGCACCGTCACCAAACCCATCAACGTCCTTAAATCCTGAAAGTCCACCATCATCCGTGCCGTTGTCCAAGGGCGCTTCGTCAACCGTTTCGAAGCGGATACTTGGATCGGTCCATCCGTCCGTATCGCCGGAGGTAATGCCGGACTTCAACTGGATGTTTTGATCCACGGTACTTACTCCATTACCGCTCCATCCGCTGCTTCCAGGATTATCTCCTATGGTACCGAAAACATCAGTGGTATTCCCCCCCAAAACGACTTCTAAGGCATCATTGCCATTGAAGAAGAGATCTGCGGTTTCGAAACTGAGTCCATTATCAGCCCAGACGCTGTTCCCATCATCTGCAACTACGAGCGTTGCGCCATCCGCGAGCGTCCCAGAGCTTTTGGAGAAGTCCTCGTCCGGATTACTGTCCGCCCCATTTGCATACCGGAATACCTTGAGTGTCTGATTACTGAAATCGATCTCAGAACCCGAGACGTTCTTCAGTTCAAGGCCTTTTATGTTCCCATCTTCGGCGTACTGGCTGATGATGATCTGTCCTTGTGCTCCCCCAACAATAAGGGGAGCACCAAAAACTACGAGGAATAGGAGTCGGAGTAATGCTTTCATGACCACAAGAGCTGCATGGAAGATGTGTCGGCTCGTGTGGTATAATTACAGAAACATAGGATGTGAATTCAAATTATTTCAGCTCATCCAGTTCGACACTAAAGATGATAATACCTCGATAATACTTTTTTGCGTCCACGAACGTACCCGGAACGGATTCTCTCTCGTCGTCCCCTCCTGCTTCCTCTGTCCACACCGCCCCCACCGGGCACCATCCCAGTCGATAGGCAATATATGGTTGCTACAGAGCGGTGGCTGTTCATAAAAATCCTGTGAGGCAATAGGCATTTGCCCCCTCCGC
>CAZTDC010000922.1:0-1040 GCA_964612165.1 uncultured Salinivenus sp. | reverse complement strand
CCCTCCTGAAAAGCAGAGCCGCAAACTTGGCACACCGCGGCCCCTTCCCCGAGCGTAATTTGTTTTAATTGTGATATGTCTTCAATCAGCTGGTCACCGACAACCTCTTGATTCGGGGGATTTGAGTTTTCCATGGGTTATCACGTCCAGTGTGAAACCCAGTCCGAGTGTCCCTAGCACTCGGGCGTTTCTCGAAATTAACGCCCCGTTGGGACCAGGCTTCCACACCATCTCTTACATAGTGTAATGGTATAAACTTTTCCCATCTCTTTCATAAGAGATGGATTCCAACCCATCACCTACATAGGCGATGTATACGAATTAGACGTCGTGCCTGGAAAAGACCGTGAGGAGGAATCGGGAAAATATACTACGACTTATGCCGATTCCGAGTTCATAGAAGCCATTCAGCAGCTCGAAGGAATGGCAGGTACATCAGAAATCGCCGAAGAGATTGGTTGTACTCAGCGAACCGCATATACGCGACTCAAATCTCTGGAAGATCAGGATAGGATTAAGAGCCGTAAGGTCGGGAGCTCGCTGCTTTGGAGTCTTTCTGAGTAGCGCTACCTATCGGCGATATGAGTCTGTATGTTCCTGAGAGGGATTTTAGTAAAATGCGGTCACGCCAGTCATACTTTCTGACGGGGCAGGTTGGTTTGACGGCGACTGGATGATACATAAATTGACTCCCAGTGACGAAGTCTACCGAATAAAAGAAATTTCGACCCAACTGTGATTAGTGGACGGTATTTTCGAGAAGATCTGGTTTAGATGAGATCTGTGTCAATCACTGACACAAGCGCCACAGGGAGTGAATCCCATCTTCATTTCTGCTTTGTATCTTGACAGCGGATACACCGAACCTTGCCCGTTGTTCGCACAGTTTTCAACAGCGTGGTACTTAGTCTCTCGATCGAATTGTTTCTGTTGCCTATTACTCACGTACACCAACTCATCTTGTGCTTCTTGATGACGTTCATGCTCTTCGTTTTTTTTCTAGCAGAAGACGGCATACGAGATCTCATGCATAGTGGGAG
>CAZTDC010000921.1:0-1040 GCA_964612165.1 uncultured Salinivenus sp. | reverse complement strand
CGGCGGAAGGCATTGACCTGAAAGTCGCCCTCGGCAATGCTCTCGCGCCGGTAGCTGTATTCGGCGTCGAGGTTCTCATTTTCGGGGCGGCCCGCACGCACTTGATACCGGCCCAGGCTGGCGTCGTCGGGGACCGACCAGTCAAGATCAAAGGTGCCCATCTCGCTAGCCTTGAGTCGCCGGTCGATCACAATCTCGTCGCGCGGGTCGCTGATGATCACCCGAAGGCTGTCCTGGAAGGCCTGCCAGTCGGGACCGGTCCGCGTCCGCAAGATGCCCTTGACGTGAACTGAGTCGCCCGTCTTGTAGAGCCCCCGATCCGAGAAAATGGTTCCCGTTTCGGTCGTCGGCTCCGGACTCCACGAGTAGTCAATGTCGAACCGGTACGGCTCGATGCCGTCGTCGTAGCGGTTGCTGGTGAACGCAACATCCCCCTCGTGCTCGACGATGGCGTACTGGCCCGGATTGTCGTAGTCATCCTTCTTTTCGATCCCAAGCTCATGCCAGCCGGGCGTTTTGACCTGTCCCTCCGCATCGGTTGTGCCCTCCCAGTGGACGGTGTTTTCGTCGTCCCGAATCGTCACCGTCGCCCCCTCGACGGGATCGCCGCTCGACAGCTCGCTCACGAAGATGAGGTTCTCGTGTGGGCTAAACTTTCCGGTAATGCCCAGCCGGGTGACCTGTGCGAGCGCCCGCACGTCGGTGTCGTATCGTCTTTTGAGCTTGGGCCGCTCCATGCGGACGCCCACAATCCCCGTCCCCTCCGTCAACTGATCGTCGAGCTCCAGGGGCACGGTCGCCAGCGTGTTGCGCTCGACGGGAAAGGTATATTCTTGATCGGGAGACACCGGCGTCCAGTCCGGAGCCGGGTAGTCGTTGCGCTCGTAGTCGGTTTTCTCATCGTAAACGGAAAGGGCAGGAATAATCTCATCGGCCGAGAGGGATTCCATGCCGATCTTCGCCGACTCGACGTTGGTGACCTGAATGGGAACCACCGCATTCTGGTCGGCCTCGATGACCATCATGCCCTCCTCCATGTG
>CAZTDC010000920.1:0-1044 GCA_964612165.1 uncultured Salinivenus sp. | reverse complement strand
GCCCATCGTGCAGACCCGATTCCTCCAGCACCGTGTCGAAGCCGATCACTTTCGGCTCCAGGTCTTTCCAGAAGCGGACGCCGATCCACTCGTTAACCTTCGATTGGCCCTTCTGGTTGGGCACGTTGCCGGAGCAGACGACGATCGTCTCGCCGGCCCCGAGGGAGCGGAGCGCGAGGATGGGGGCCTCGCTTCGGTGGAAGCTCGCCACCACCTTATCGTCGGCCCACTGTGAGAGTGGATGCAGGCGCCAGAGGTACTGGACCCGTGGCCACGCGTGCTCTTCCTTCCTCGCGTCTACGATCGATTCCTGCACCTCGTCCGGGTCGGCGGAGAGGAAGAACACGCCGTCCTCCGGCCGGATCTCGTCGGGGAGGCGCCTGAAGCGCTCCTTGATCTCGTCGTTGGCTGTGAGGCGAACCGTGTCGTTCTCCTCATAAAGATCGAAGTCGAGCCCCGCATTCTTGTGCTCGTTCAGGTGGTGGAGCGCAGCGCCAAAGTAGTCGAACTCACTGTCGTAGAGCGAGAGGGGATCGGAAACGTCTTCCCCCGGATCCGGCGCCCCGTCCTCCTCGTCGCCACCGAGGAGAATGCCCATCACGTCGGTTTCGTCTTCTTCCAGGTCCTCGTCGAACTGGCCTGGAGACTGATCGGTCTCGATCGCATCCGCCGTGATCTGCTCCTCTTCCTCAATGTCGTAGACGCCCATCAGGGAGGCGGGGTCATTAATGTTGGCCTCCGCCTGCTGCTCCTTATTGATCAGCACCTCCAGGATGCGCAGGTCCCCGTGGATCTCCTCGTTTTTGGGCGTGGTCACCATGTAGCGGATCTGCGGCGCTTCGGTCTGGCCGTACCGGTCGATCCGCCCGTTCCGCTGCTGAAAGAGCATCAGCGACCACGGGATGTCGAAGTGGATGAGCCGGTGGCAGAGGTAGTGCAGGTTGATCCCCTCCGCGGCGATGTCCGACGCCAGAAGCAGGCGCACGTCCTCTTCGTCCTTCCCGAAGGCCTCCACCACCGCCTGCTGCTCCACGTCCGAGAGCC
>CAZTDC010000919.1:0-1045 GCA_964612165.1 uncultured Salinivenus sp. | reverse complement strand
CGTAGAGCTTACGAATCACCTCCTCCCTGCCGATAAGCACCAGATAGCTGATCGGGGAGGTGTCACTTACGACCGTCACGGGGCGTAGGCTCTATAGAGATGAGCAAAATGCGTCCTCCCCGTGACCGTGTACTACCGATTCGACGCCTCGAGGGCCGCCTCCAGGTCCTGCTCCAGTTCCTCTTCAGAATAATCCAGAAGCGCTCCCTGCTCTTTGAGAAAGGCCTCCGTCTCCATGCGTGTCTCGTGGCCCAAGATTCTACGCACCTCTCCAAGGGTGAGCGACTCCTCGCGGTAGGCCTGCGCGACAAGCGATTCGAGTGCACGCTGGGAAAGATCTCCCCACTTCTCCTGTAGCTTGCGAGCGAGATCCTCAGGAAGGGAAAAGGCTACGTCCATGGCGGGGTGAGGGGTTTGATGAATCCATTCGGTGAAATCAGAACAGAGAGGGGCTTGCCAAAGTTCTCCGTGGTCCCTCTCTCTTATCTGCGCTATCGGCGAACCGGAGGCTCCTGAGAAACCTTTCCGAAAATGCCGATCTTCGGTAGCAAAAATCCAATAGCGGCAGGAGTTCACATACAACACTTTGGAGGAGAAACCCGCCCGCCCAGTCCCGAATTTCGCTCCGACAACAACCGATAAGCCCGCTCAACTTATCGATCCTGTTTTTAGTCGCTGAAATCGGACCTGATTCGACTGGGCAAGGCGCGTATCATGCGTATCACAAGGAGCACTCCGGGCACGCCTCGTAGTCGGCGTTCAACCTCTATGCCCAAGAGGCGGGGACCTTTCAGGACAATCCCGCCGAGGGAATCGGGCTGTGAGGGCCCGCTTTCTCTAGAAGCCAGGTGGGCTTCTTCTCCTCACCCAGCGAACAATTACACTCGTAGTGGAACGACATATTGCCAAGTGCCGTTCTCCTATGGCAAAAACCCCAGACAGAAGGACTGCCTCAATAGAGTCTCTTCCTCTGCCATGGAAGTAAAGATTGACGACTACGGCCGCATTGTCATTCCGAAAGCGGTCCGCGATCAGCTCGGCATCG
>CAZTDC010000918.1:0-1047 GCA_964612165.1 uncultured Salinivenus sp. | reverse complement strand
CCATCCTCACTGACGAGCAAATGACCGACGAGCCAGACTCTCGTTTTCGTATCTACCAGCACGACTCACGAGAGCTGAAACCACGCCTGGAAACCGAATTTGATGATACAAACGGTCTCGTCGATACGATTATTACGTCCCCGCCGTACGCAGATTTGATTGATTATGGAGACCACGACGAACAGGTCGGTCAGCAAAACTACGAATCATTTCTTGAGGATATCAGATCAATATACAAGCAATGTTACGAGATTGCTGCCGACGACTGCACGCTATGGATAGTTACTGACACGTACAAAACAAATGGCCGGGTTGTGCGATTACCGTTCGACATCGCCGACGAACTCGAAAACCTACAGAATCACGAAACATGTCTTGAACCCGATTGTAACGGACATCTTCAACGGAATAGAGGTAACGGAACACTTGTCTGTCAAACATGTGGTGAAGTTCACGACCCGTTACCGGAATCTTGGCGGATGGAAGATAATATCATCTGGGACAAACTCCGCACCCGACCATGGCACCAGAAAGGTCGGTTACGGAACGTGTATGAGCACATTACGATGTATTCAAAAACAGATGAGTTCACATACAACAAAGACGCCATCCGCATCACCGATCCCGATGAATTCAAAAAATGGTGGGTGAACTACCCAGAACGGTACAGCCCGAAAGGGATTGTCCCAAGTAACGTTTGGGAGTTCCCAATTCCGAAGCAAGGTCAGTGAGGGCCGAAAGTTAGCTACCACCCAAGCCCATTCCCTGAGTGACTGGTCCGGCGAATTGTACACCTCGCCTCCGATCCAGGTGACGTTGTCTTCGACCCTTTTGCCGGGATCGGCACGACACTTGCTATTGCAGAAGCACTTGATCGAAAACCACTCGGATTCGAACTAAATAGCGAGTATATTGAATATTACGAGGACCACGTCCGTCCCACTGCACTACACGAAGTCGGCAGCGTCCAATCAACGCTCCAAGATGAACAAGCACTTCTCCAACATCGAATTTACACGCTACGCGTACACAAGTACGCGTATGAAC
>CAZTDC010000917.1:0-1053 GCA_964612165.1 uncultured Salinivenus sp. | reverse complement strand
CCTCGAACACCAGCCACCTGGTGGAGCTCTGCGAAGAATACATGCCGACGTACTTTATCCGGGATGCCAGCGAGTTCGACGCGCCGTCGGAGATCCAGCACTTCGGCGTCCACCAGCACGAAGAGGTAACGACGGAAAACTGGTTCCCGGCCGACGATACGCCGGTCGACGTTCTCCTGACCTCCGGTGCCTCCTGCCCCGATGCTCTGCTCGACGAAGTCATCCGCAAGATCATCAGCTGGTACCCCGACGCCCGCCCGGTGGAGGAGGCCGTCGCGCCGTTCCAGAAAATGACGGAAGAAGAAGAGGAGGAGTAACCTCTCTTCTCACCCTCTCCCCCACGCGCTTATCTCGAAAAATGTCCTGGTACGAAGGCTGGTTCGGCAGCGACGCCTACGACCTCGTTTACGACCATAGAGACGAGACCGAGGCTGAGCAGCTGGTGGACCTCGTCGAACGTGAGATCAACCCGGCGCCCGGTGCACACATCATTGACGTGGGTTGCGGCCGTGGGCGCCACGCCCGGATCTTCGCCCGGCGCGGCTACCGCGTGACGGGCGTCGACCTCTCGGAAGCGGCCATCAGCGAAGCCCGTGAGCAGATCCGGCCGGACCTCAACGTGACCTTCGTGCAGGGAGACATGCGCACTCCGGCCTGCGACGGCTGCGCCGATGGGGTGGTCAACCTCTTCACCACGTTCGGCTACTTCGAGGACGACACCGAAAACCAGCGGGCCCTCGCGGCCATGACCACTGCCCTCCGCCCCGGCGGCTGGTTTCTCCAGGACTTCCTCAACGCCCCGCAAGTCATCGACACCCTCCAGCCAGCCGACACGCACACCGTGAACGGCGTCACGATCCAGCAGCGGCGATGGATCGAAAACGACCGCATCAACAAGCGGATTACGATTGACCACGACGACCGCACTGAGACGTACCGCGAGAGCGTCCGCCTCTTCACCCTTGAGGAACTCACGGCCATGTATGAAACCGTGGGCTTGGATCTCGTCTCCACGTATGGCGACTACGACGGCTCGCCCCACACCGACGACAG
>CAZTDC010000916.1:0-1054 GCA_964612165.1 uncultured Salinivenus sp. | reverse complement strand
TCTGTCGACCAGAGGACACAGGCCGTGATCACGGAAATCGAAGACCCAGATCAGGTCTTTGAGCGATTTTGTGAGCAGTACGATGTTTCGGACCCTGAATCACTGAGCAGACAGTACGTCACGTTAGTTGAACACGTACGAGAGCGGGCGAATATTCCCCCTCGGTGCCCGCACGATCCCGTGGGTGATAGCGGCCGGTGTGTATTCCACTTGGGCCCAGAGCAGTATGATGAACACGGAATATCTGAGCGTGAAGTCACTCGCGAATTCTTTGGAACGGCCCACTCCGTTACGTCGAATTCTCCCGACGATTCAATGAAATGTTTCGTGGGGGCCAAATTCGGTCGGCTAGACCTGCGGTATCAGACGTTGGGAACGTATGCTGGGTATCCGATCAATCTTCAGTTATCGACTATCGAGGAACTTGTAATTGAAGAGGCGCGAATCGAACAGCCAGTCCTGCTTGATGGGGCCACTATCGATGTGTTACGAGCAACGAACGCGAATTTTCAGGGGAAGGTTTCTTTCTCTGGAGCCACGCTTGGCCCCGGGGACATCGATTTTGAACGCGCCGACTTCGCTGGATCAATGGTCGACCTGACCGGCACAACAGTCACTAGCGATCGGCTGAACTTTTCGGAGACCGTGTTCGAGGGTGCTTCTCTCGACTTAGAAGGCGCGCGAATCTGTACGAGACCCGAGGCGGGACGCTGCACAGTTGACCTTCGGCGAGCAACGATAAACAACGCCGATCTTCGATTCGAGGGCGCACAAATTGGCCAGCGGCGATTACAGGTCGAACTGGAGGGGGATCCATCTCCGGGAGGCACAGTCGCTGTTACCGTTCGACTCGGCCGGCGGGAAATCCAAGACGCTCTGGTCGTTCTTAGTGGTCAAGGGCGACAGCGTCGTGTGGTCGGGCGGACCAACGAAGATGGATGCATCAATGTCGAGCTCCCTGAGGGGATCGACATAGAGCAGACGAGTATCGAGGTCGAATACGCCGACCTCAACGGTCAGGTGGCACTTAATACAGACCGAGTTGGCTCCATGC
>CAZTDC010000915.1:0-1054 GCA_964612165.1 uncultured Salinivenus sp. | reverse complement strand
AACGGCAAACCAAAGCGTAAGTAGTCGAATCAACACCGTAGCTACGATAGCCTGGGGTTGTGTTGCCCCGTAGAGAAGAGATAGGCTGACGGACGCGGCTTCATGTCCGCCCAGCCCGCCCGGCAGAAAGGTCACGGCCCCAAAGAGCGTCGCCGCCGCGTGAATGAGAATGGCCTCGTGGAGGGCGATCATTTCCGCTCCGAGCGCATCGAAGATAACGTACATCGCAACGCCTTCTCCAATCCATGGCAGTCCCCCCAGCACGATGCTGCCCAGCAAGACGCGGGGCCGAAGCAGTGCGGAGGCATCCGTCAGCATGTCGTCCACGGGGCGCAACAAATGTCGCGCTTTCGACCATCCGGCCAGGGGCAAGAGTACGGCCCGCCGGACCAACCGGGGCCGTTGAAGCAGCGCAATCCCGGCGACCTGCACACCACCGATGCCCAGCACAATCCACCGGCCCTGCGGAAGCGAGAAGAGCCCGATGCAGATCACGAGGACCACCGAAAACACGTCCGTAAACCGCTCGGCGAAGAGGCCCGCCAGAGACCGGGTCGGATCCACATTCGACGACCGTTTGAGAAAGTAGGCCTTCACCGACTCGCCCGCCTTTCCCGGCGTGGCCGTAAGGGCAAAGCTCGCCAAAAACGCCTTGAGGTTGACCCGCCAGGAGACCGTCTCGCCGAGGTGACGCATGTACCAGTGCCAGCGCCCAAAGCGCAAGAGGTAGCCCGCCAGGACCAGCAGCAGAAGACCGGCCAGCGTGAGCGGGGAGACGGCCTGTAGGCCCCGCAGGATCTGCTCTGCACCGCTCCAAAGGATAAGTCCCAAGTACAGCCCGGCCCCGCCCACAATCGAGTAGAGAAGCCCGCGCTGCCAGCCCTCCGGAAGGCCAAGGGCTTCTTCTTTGCCGCCTGATTCTTCGAAGTCCGGTTCGGTCGAGGCACCGAAGGACCGGTTAAACCCGTGGTCGGCCACGTCGAGCAGTTCGTGGTCGCCCGGGCTGTTGCCGTACGCGTAGACCGTCACGCTGCTCAGGTCAAACCCCGCCGCT
>CAZTDC010000914.1:0-1057 GCA_964612165.1 uncultured Salinivenus sp. | reverse complement strand
CGGTATGACTGCGGCGGTGTCGGAAAACGACGACGGGAACCAACGGACTCCGACGACGGACCACGTCTTCGAGATCCTGAAGAACGGACGACGACGAGCCGTGATCCGGTATCTCGATGCGCACGACGGATACGGGGAGCTCTCCGACGTCGCCGAACACATCGCCGCGGCGGAAAACGACACCACGGTCCAACAGCTCGGTTCGCAGGAACGGAAGCGCGTCCGTATCGCGCTGTATCAGTGTCATCTCCCGAAGATGGACTCGGTCGGAATCATCGATTACGACGGGGATCGCGGCACGATCAGGCTACGGGATTCGGCCGCCGAGATGCAACGGTATCTACAGTGGGATCCTGTGGACGACCACGGAGATCCGTCGCTGGATCCGGCCGTGACCGCGTTCGTCGCCGGCGTGGTGATCCTCGTCACGGTGGGAACGTTCGGAATCGGACCGCTCTCGGCAGTTCCCCCGCCCGGATGGACGCTGGTGAGCGTCCTCGCGATCGTGGTCATCGTCGGACGACAGTACTGGGACGGAACCGGAGCGCCACGTCCCTGACTGTTCCCGCCGCGATGGCCGATGCGGGTCGATGTCGATCGCGGAGTGCCCGCTGACCACGAGGTTACTCTCCCGGGTTCGCGGTTCAACGATTGATCAGCCTCCAGAGGGGTTCGGCGCCCGGTGCGCCGTCTAACACCCACCAGACGAGGACGATACTCGCAAGCCCGAACTCGAACGCCACTGCTCCTTCCCAGTGGGCGTCAAGAAGGAACTGTACGATACCGCCGGTCGGATCGTCAGCGGCGTCCGCCTCGAGGAACGGCCAAGCGAGGAACGCGAGATCATAGAACTGACCGCCGAGAACGGGCCGGAACGCGTCACCGACGAGGTGGGAGTAGTACCCGAGAGCGAACGTCCAGGCGGGGAGGCCGTACCGTCGCAGCAGGACTGCTCCGGCGATGACGATGACCGTCCCGAAGAGGAGCGAGTGACCGAGCGATCGGCCGCTCGGGAGCACGTTGAGCGTCCATCCGAGCGGCTTATCGATGATATCCG
>CAZTDC010000913.1:0-1057 GCA_964612165.1 uncultured Salinivenus sp. | reverse complement strand
CGAGAGGAGTCGGAAGGACCTCTCCGAAGGGGTTGCACGCGCAGTTGCCGCCGTCTTGCGCGACGGCACCCATCACAGCGTCGTCGACCCCGAGACACCCTGGATCTAGCGTCGGCACGAGAGCCCGACCTCCGGTGTGTAATGAATGGCTGACCGTGCGTTCGCGGGACGGACGAAGCTGGATCCGGCGGCAAGCGTTCGGTGTCGACACCCATCAGTCGACCGTGTCGGTGTTCGTGGTCAACGATCGATCCCGTTTTGCGCTCCGCTGGCTGGGAGTCGTTCCTCGCCCACGTTTCCAGCTCATCACGTAGTACGCCGCCGGATCGGGGTGCAGGGAGAGCGCCGTGGACCGCAGTTCGTCCGGGCCGACTCGGCGTTGACGGTGACGAGATATCGCACCGCGACACCGTCTCGTCGAGTCGATCTCGGACGTACTCGACCGTCCGGTCCGCCGGCGGGAACTCGACGAGTAGTTCGTCGGTACCCCCGGTTCCGGCGTCGACCCGTTCGAATCGGTGGTCTCGGTGATCGATCTCCTCGTCCTCGAGCACCGAGACCACCGATTCCAGGCCGGCCTCGTCCACGAGGACCTTCATCGGTCGCACGGATGATCCGGGCGACGGAGGCGGATATATATCGGTCCCGTAAGACACCGAGACGCGGGTCGACGCGATCGAGAATACGCGACCGCACCGCAGCGTCACGTTCCACACCTCGTCCGGGCGATCGGCGGAGATCCCGGGTCGTTTCGCCGAACGCGATCGAGGTTCAGGAGCGCGTAGCATCGAGAGGACGGGAAGTCGAGGTTCGAGTATATCGGAACGGGTAGCCACTCTCTCGCTACCGGTGGCGACCGACGACGATCATACGGGGGGATGACGAGCTGGGTCGAGCAGAACCGATGACTCGTACCGTCCGAGTCGTTCGCGCGTTTGAGCGACGTGTTCGGCTGTTCGTTCGTATAAACGGTGTGTAATTGTCACTAAAGTTACAAAATGTATAACGCCTCGGCCATCGAACCGAGCGGCATGCGATCGAAGTCACGAGCGGCCAC
>CAZTDC010000912.1:0-1060 GCA_964612165.1 uncultured Salinivenus sp. | reverse complement strand
GTTGAGCGTGTAGGTGCCGCGGTTGGAGTCAATCTCGAGGTCAGCCGAGTCGTCAGCCTGTACCGAGTCCTCGTCGAACTCGGTGTTGAGGTCCTGAGTTGCGACCTCGAAGGTACCCTGAATGGTACCACCGGAGACCATGGTGGAGCCAGCACCTTGGAGGTAGTAGTCACCAGCGGCGACGTCCGCAGTGTCGAACGTGACCGTACCGGCCTCGTCGGTGTTCAGCTCTTCGACGAGACGGGTATCACCGTCTCCTTGATCCTCACGGAGGACGATGTCCTCGTTCGCGTTGAGTTCGGTGACACCGACCTCTTGGCCCTGCCAGATGAGTTCGCCTTGGATGTCGGTGCCGCTGTTGGTGAAGAGCCGGTCGACGTCGTACGCGTCGCTCGCGGACACGACGTTCAGCTCGATCGTTCCGGAGGAATAACCAGCAGCAACGATGTCTCCGGTGGCATTAGTGACTGCAACCTGATGGTCGTAGCTACCCGGGGCAAGATTGCCGATGGCGGTAGGAGCGGCAGCACTGAATTCGAAGGTTTGGCTGTCGCCCGGAGTGATGTTGACGTCGGTGATGTCGATGCTTTCGACGTTTCCACCGTCCACGATGAACGTGAGATTGTCTCCACCGACGTTAGTGGAGTTGAAGTTCTCCGTTGCATTACCGTCGACGGAGACCGTTACGCTTGGTGTCGCTTCTGTTCCTTCTGTGATCTCAGCTCCGTCGGTCGGAGCGTTATACGAAATGGTCACTTCGCTGGGGTCGGCTGCTGCCGCGGGAGCCACGGCAAAGCCGGCAGCAACCATGGAAAGGACCATGACCGCAGCGAAGAAGACCGCGTTGGCCTTCGTACGTGTGTTTGTGTCGTTTGTCATTGTTTGAACTCGTGTTCTGTGTCGGCCACAGCAGCTTTCCCGTCACCGTCGAGTCGCGCCCGTTCGTCGTCGCCTACGTCGTCGTGAAGGTGCGACCGGACTCGGTTCGTGGTACTCGGTACTGCGGCCATTTGGGTAGGGGTTGCAGACTATGGGTTAACTGTTGGATATAAATGCTTTG
>CAZTDC010000911.1:0-1060 GCA_964612165.1 uncultured Salinivenus sp. | reverse complement strand
CGATGGACTGCTCCACCTCCTCGGGCGAGCCGCCGGGGTAGGTCACCTGGATCTGTACCGAATCGAGGCTAAACTCGGGGAAGACCTCCTGCACGGTCGTATACGCCGCCGCCCCGCCGCCGATCAGCAGCACCAGCATCAGCAGGTTGGCCGCCACGCCGTTGCGGGCGAACCAGTCGATTGCTTTGTTCATCGTTGAAACGTTGGTGCGTTGTGCGTTGGAACGTTGGGGCGGAGAAGGTCACTCCGGTGTGTCCAGGTTGATTTGGTACGCGACGCTTTTCTCCCGGACGCGGGACGCGTTGGGTGTCGACTCCAGGTACTGGATCAGACGGAAGAGCTGCCGGGAGGCCTTGTCGGCGAGGTCGTAGGTCGACTCAAACTCGGTGTCCGAGAGGTAGTCCTGATCATGGGCGATATAGAGCTGGGCGCGCACTTCCCCTGCGGAGCCACGGGCGCGACCGAGGTGATCTACAAAAATGCTCTGCGTTCGGCTCTCAAAACCCTCGGCGATGTTGCTCATGACGGAGACCGAGGCCCGCTGAATCTGGTCACGCAGGCCGAAATCCTTTGAGAACGGCTCCTGTCGCGTGTGCTCATAGACGCGATTCGTCAGGCTCCGAGCGGTTTTCCAGACGTCGAGGTCCTCAAAGCGCTCGATTGTGGCCATGGCGTTGGAACGTTATTGCGTTGAACGTTGGAACGTTTTGGGAATAGAGGACAGATCATAAGGGAAGCGCCGCTGTCGAAACGTTTAACGTTTCAACGTTCTACCGTGAAACGCGAATCCCCATGCTATCCGTCTGCACGCGCAGGTCGGTCGTGATCACGCGGGCATCGGGATCGAGCGTCGACGCGAGGTAGGTGCGTTCCTCGACCGTTTGGATGGGCTCGACCGTCCGCTCGACCAGCATCGAGTCCCCGACCGCCGTCCACACGACCGGGGGCTGCTCCGGCTCGCGGGTGTGTACGGCGCGACGCGGCACCACGTGGTAGGTGCCGTCTCGGCGGCCCTCAATGTCGACCGTCGCGTAGGTGCCCACGGCCAGGGGCGGACGCG
>CAZTDC010000910.1:0-1061 GCA_964612165.1 uncultured Salinivenus sp. | reverse complement strand
GAAATAGCCGATACTAGTTCCCGATGACAGCGTGTGCGAATCAGTCTTGAATGAGCGGTCACCAATCAGTAGCCGATTTCAGGATATCAGCCGTCACCAACTCTGCATCCCCGCCTCGAAGACGAACACGACTGTCGTGTTCGCCAGTAGGAGACTGGTGTACGCGAGTGCCGGTGTGAGGAGTGAATTCGTCCGTTCGTAGCCATAGGCGGCACTTTCGAGGACCGCGAGATGCGTGGCCGCGAACAGGCCGCCGGAAACAGACTCGATTTCGGCGATCCCCGAGAGGACGATCCCTGCGGTGACCAGTAGGGCCGGAGCGGACGCCAAGTAGCGAAGGCGGTCGCTACTCACGGACCGGGCGGCGTAGCCCCCGACGCCAAGCGAGAGCGCGAACAAGACGATCCCGACGAGCTTCCCCAGATCGGGGACCGTAACCAATCCGCCGGTGTTACTCATCATCACGAATCCGGTTACGAGCGTCGTCACGACGACGGCGAGGTCTCCCCCGACGATCCGTTTGAAACTCCCCTGAACGAGCACCTGACCGACGATCACGAGCGTGAGAACCCCAATACCGACGCCGAGCCCAGCGAGGAGCAACACCGGCATCACCGCGGTACCGGCGGCGTAGGCGGTCATCGTCAGTGAGTTGTACGGAACGCCGGTAAGGGAACCTACGAGTTTGGTCAGGCCGACGAGCACGGCAGGGAGTACCCCCACCAGCCCGACTAGGGCCACGTCACCACGGTTCGGGAGCTTGAGGCCGCTGTCGACGCCTCGGTAGCTGACGTACATAGCAGCGAACAGCGCGAGTCCGGCCACGAACAACCCCCCGGAAAGCAGCCCGTCAATCAGAATCCCTTCGAACCAAGGGGAGGAACCGAACACCACCAACAGCGTATCCGAGAGGAGCTGCCGCCAGACGTAGAGGCCAGCGAAGATAGTGGCAACGACCGCGAACTCCGCTGCGATCGTGGTGTCCGGCCGTGCTACGGGACGATTTTTATAAAGAGCAAGGAGAATACCCGCGCCTTTAGGCGCGGGATGAATCCGACAAC
>CAZTDC010000909.1:0-1064 GCA_964612165.1 uncultured Salinivenus sp. | reverse complement strand
GACAGTAGGATCTGGTAGCGTAGCGCTACACAGCAACTATCTAGCACTCATTCATACGACCCTCCTGCCAGTTCTTCCCGAAGTTTGGTCGCCGCACGCTCGAACTGGTCAGCGAGAAACGGCGTTCCCGACTCTACCCGTTCCTCGAGGAAGGGGACAGCGTCTGTAGCTCCATCGGTGTCGCGGTCCGCGACTGCAGCGCAGTCGACGTAGCCGTCGAGTGCTCGGGTGAACGCCTGCGAGAAGTGGTCGTACGCGCCGTCGACGCGCTCCATGTTGTCGTCGAGCGACTCGACGAGTGCCCGGTAGACAGCGGCCGCCGCCGCGTCTCGATCTTGATCCCGGTACTCGTTTGCGAGATCGAACCACTCCGAGAAGTCGATCGGCTCGAAGACGACGTAGTACTCGGGATTCGTCCGCTCAAACTGTCGGTCGATGGCAGCGCGAAGCTCGTCGACTGACCGCGTCGACGACTCGTCGAACCGGGCGAAAAACCGCTCGCGGAGAGTGGTGTCGGTCGCCAACGTTTCACGGAGGAACACCCGGAGGTCGTCGGCGTCGGCTGCGTCGAGTGCGGTGTCGAGGCGATCGCCCTCGTCCGTCGGAACGTCGTCGATACAGCGGAGTAACACGGCGACGACGTGCTTACACGCCCCCGGTCCGTCGTACGGGCAGTCGCACCACGGGTCGAACCCGTCGACCGCGAGATCGACGCGAACGTCGTACTGACGGCTGCCACTCACGACGGCAGTCACAGTGGTGTCGACGCGGTGGATCTCGCGGATACGGCTCTCGGCGAGATAGTTCTCTCCGCGCTCGAAGACGGCGTCCGTGCAGATGTCTCGAACCGCGTCTTCGGTGATATCCATGCGTCTGAGTCGGTTTCGTCGCAATCCGTTAAAATGTACGCCGTCGGATCCGCAATAGAGGCTGAAGTCAAAACGGTATCCTAAATCGTCTCGGGGCCACGTGTAGAGCTGATTCATCACAACTGCCGATCGTTCCCGTATCTAGAGGTTGATCCAAACGGCATTATGATCAGGATCAGATGATCATCCGCATCA
>CAZTDC010000908.1:0-1074 GCA_964612165.1 uncultured Salinivenus sp. | reverse complement strand
CTGACCGGCATCGAGCCGGCCGACGTCAAGGGGCAGCCGACATTTGAAGACCGAGCGGACCGCGTGGCCTCCTTTCTGGCCGACGCCGACCTGGCCGGGTACAACGCAATCGCCTACGACGTGCCGCTTCTCGAAGCGGAGTTTGAGCGGGTGAACCGGACGCTCCCCGGTCCCGACGACCGCGTCGTTCTCGACCCTTACCGCCTGGAACAGGTGCTTCGTCCCCGCACCCTCACGGCCCTCTATGAACGTTATACCGGGGACACGCTCGACGACGCCCACGACGCCATGAGCGACGTGCAAGCCGCCGGCCTCGTGCTCCAGCACCAGTTGGCCGACCATGACCTCGAAGCGACCCCCGCCGAATTGGCCGACCTCACCCGCGGCGATTACCTCGATGACGGTCGCAAGCTCCGGCAGGACGGCGATTCTGTGGTCGTCTGCTTCGGCAAACACGACGGCAAGACGCTGCGCGAGCTCCAAACCGAGCATCCCGACTACTTTGACTGGATGTACGACACGATCGACGAGCTCCGCCCGCACATCGACGCCGCTCTCGGGAATTCGTAACGCCAAAAATCTGGTGTGCGGAGTTTCGGCCTTCGCCGTGCATGCCTGACGGGCTCGGCGTTGGACGGGTCCCTTCTTGACGCATCAATTCATCACTCGCCCCCGGCGCAATGACGGAAACGACGATCCAGAATCAGCTCTACCAGTGGTGTACGGCCAAAAACCACCCCGTCACCATCGACAACTGCGGGGCCTGCACCATCGGCAAGGCCGACCTGCTGAGCGTGACGAAGGCCCGGCTGGTGCACGAGTTCGAGATCAAGTGCAGCGTGACCGACTTCCAGCGCGAGTTCACGACCAAAGACACGAAGCACGACCGCCTCGACCGGGCCGACAACCGGCTCATGGCGCTGCCCAACTATTTTTGGTTCGCCACGCCGCCCGACCTGCTGGACCTGGACGATATCCCCGAGTACGCCGGACTCATGGTTGTGGACGATGACGGATGCACGGTGGAAAAAGACGCGCCGCGCATCCACACCGACAACCTCTCCGACAAGGACC
>CAZTDC010000907.1:0-1075 GCA_964612165.1 uncultured Salinivenus sp. | reverse complement strand
TTCTCGAAGAGCCTGGCCAAGGAACTGGGCAGCCGCGACGTCACCGTCAACGTGGTGGCGCCGGGCTACGTCCAGACCGACATGACCGAGGACCTGGACGACGAGACCCAGGAGACCATTCTCGACGCCGTGCCCCTCGACCGGCTGGCGGAGCCGCGCGAAATTGCCGAGTCGGTGCTGTTTCTCGCGTCCCCGGCGGCTAACTACATCACCGGACACGTCCTGCACGTCAACGGCGGGCTCTCGATGTAATTGGACCTGACACTCCTGCGCGCTGGCCGGGGCGGACGGATTTTCGCCAAAAATCGGGCGCTAAGCCGGTGAGGCGCTCTGCACGACGACCCAACGGGATCGTTCAAACACGTCCGCTCGTAGCAGCCCCACAAAGTGACCCGATTTCGGGAAGCGCCCACTTGTAGCGCCTCATTTGTAGTGGATTTGCAATCTAGACGCCTGGCACATGGCATCCGACACGACGAAGAGCCGATACACGAACGTCATTGACCTCACCTCGGAGGCGCAGCAGGAAAAGCGCCGCGACGAGATGGACGATGGACTGCGGGAACCGGACCCGCCCCTCGACGAGGTGACCATCAACGATCTCTCCGGGGAGGTGGAGCAGGCTGTGCGAGCGGCCGGCTGGAGCGAGCTCATGCCGGTGCAGCAGAAGGCCATTCCGTACATTCTGGACCACCGTGACCTCATCGTGCAGTCGCAGACGGGCTCGGGCAAGACGGGCGCCTTTCTGCTGCCGCTCTTCGACGTGCTCGACCCAAACAAGAAGGAGCAGCAGGTCCTGATCCTGACCCCGACCCGGGAGCTGGCCCGCCAGATCCATGAGGAGTTCGAGCGGATGAAGATTGCCACGCCGGAGACCAATAAGCTGGAAGCCGCTCTCGTCTACGGCGGCGTGGGCTACGAGCCTCAGATCGAGGCCCTGAAAAACGGCGCACAAGTCGTGATCGGTACGCCCGGGCGCACGCTCGACCACCTGAAGAAGAAAAACTTCATTGCGAAGTCCGTCCGGATGCTCATCCTGGACGAGGCCGACGAGATGCTCTCGATGGGGTTCTAC
>CAZTDC010000906.1:0-1075 GCA_964612165.1 uncultured Salinivenus sp. | reverse complement strand
ACCCGTTCTGGGAACGGGGGCTCCCCCAACGTGTCGGTTGGTGCTGGTCTCGCTAGGTCGTGCTGACAAATGGAAATTTCGCTTGACAGCTACAGAAGCCACACCATCGCCGAGACTAAGTGCAATAGTGCCATGTAGTTACGTGCGGTCTTCTCATAGCGGGTGGCAATTCGCCGGTAGTGCTTCACCCGGTTAAAAAACCGCTCCACCTTGTTCCGATCCTTGTAAAGCTCTCGATTGAGCGGCCGCTGTACCGTTCGGTTTTTCTTTGCTGGAATTACTGCCTCTGCCTCCAATGAGGCCACGTACTTCAACAGATCGTTCGAATCGTAGCCTTTGTCGGCCAAAACAGCCCCGAGGGCAGGTGTCTGCTCTGAGTCTGGCGTCTCCGAACCTGAGAGTTCCAAGTCTGAGGTCTCCGGTTCGGGAACTGCGACGACCCGCTCAAGCAGCGGCTTGGCTTGCGGGCAATCTCCGGCCTGTCCCGGCGTCAAGGCAATCTCTAGCGGATTGCCGAGCCCGTCGCAGACGACGTGGATTTTCGTGGAGAACCCGCCTCGGCTTCGCCCGAGCGCTTCTGCGTCTGGATCCCCTTTTTCCGGCCTGCGGCGTGCTGGTGGGCTCTCACGACCGAGGAATCGAGCATTACCCAGTCGAGGTCCGGCTCTCGGAGAGCCTCAAAGATTGCCTGCCAGCGACCCTTTTTGGCCCAACGGTTGAAGCGCTGGTACACCGTATCGTACTTGCCGAAGCGTTCTGGGAGATCGGCCCAGGGAGCCCCGGTCCGCGCGATCCAGAGCACGGCGTTCAGAAAGCGGCGGTTATCCGTCGCGTTTCGGCCTGGATCGCCGGGCTTTCCAGAGAGCAACGGCTGGAGGCAGTCGTATTGCTGGTCGGTCAGTTCATAGCGTCGGCGCATAGGAAAAAGCAGAGTGTTGTTTCAAATAGAAAGAAGCAACCTGTAGACGCCGATCCTCAGACAAAGATGCCTCTTCCTTGAATCTTCTGTTTGTCAGTACGACCTAGCCAATTATCATCCAAATCCATAGAAGTACACCACGGGTGACACGGCCGT
>CAZTDC010000905.1:0-1080 GCA_964612165.1 uncultured Salinivenus sp. | reverse complement strand
ACAGGTCATACTGGTGAAAATCCACGCTTCGAATTAGATGGGTGTCGAAAGTGAGTTACATTGTTACTGTGCGATAGAGGCTGAGTAGTTCATCCACAACGACTTCAATTGAGTGGTGAGTCTCGATATTGCTTCGACCTGCGTGACCCATTTCGGGCCATCGGTCTGAGTGATCGATGAGTTCTCTCAGCGCATTCGTGAGTGCCGTAGCATCACGTTCGGGAACAAGGATGCCAGCATTGCCGTCGTCAACTATTTCTGGAATCCCCGCGTGTGTTGTCGAAACAATAGGGAGTCCAGCTGACTGAGCCTCAAGTAATACCGTTGGGGTTCCTTCCTTATCACCATCTTCAGCCGTAACACTAGGTAGAAGGAACAGATGAGCATCCCTCATTAACTGTGTGATTTCGTCCTGAGTTTGCCACCCAAGAAGTTCGATTCGGTCACCTACTCCCAATTTATCGATGAGATCTTCTATTTGTTCTCGACGTTCTCCATCGCCCGCAATAGTATACGATATTTCTCGGTCTACGTTCAGGTTAGCAACTGCCTCGATGGCATACTGTAGTCCCTTTTTTTCGACAAACCGACTGACTGTTAAAATGTTGACCGGTTCATCAGGTTCTAATTGCCTTTCCTTATATTCGAATTTATTTATATCTACACATAATGGCGTCTTATGAATTTTTTCAGGTGGAGCACCGAGGTCTGTAAGATCACCTTTCATATCTTCACTCAAACACGTAATTGCATCTACTTTCTTGAACAAGGTGTTGTAGGCATCCGGATTTGAGCGAGGGACACTACTAACATCATAACCATAGAACGAGACAATCAGTGGGCGGTTCACCACCGGTTGTGTGGGCAAAAATTGGGAACCATTAGGACCAAAGTGGGCATGAAAAACATCAATATCTCCTCGGTGTTTGGTAACGGTGCGCATTATACTGAGGTACCGGGGCGCACTTTTGCCGTGTCGGAAGGTAGAGAATACTCTCAGGGGACTAACGCCACTAATTAGAAGTCTGGGGGCAGAAGTAGCAAGCAACTTGAAACCCTCGGGGTAGGTTCTCGGAGTGG
>CAZTDC010000904.1:0-1085 GCA_964612165.1 uncultured Salinivenus sp. | reverse complement strand
GAACAGCATCATAGGACACAGATCCTGTATTTACCAGCATGGAAGAAGCACCGAGAAGTTCGAGCGTCAATAGCTTTCTGTTTTCTCTGGGAATCGACGTTGGCAAGACGGCCCTGGAGTTGGCCTTGCGTGAGGGAGGAAAACCCGTTGCAAAAACAACGGTGCCCAACGATCCGGATGGACACGAGGCCCTGTTGAGTTGGCTTCGAGATCGAGGGGCAAGCCCGGAGGAGACCTGTGTGTGCATGGAGGCGAGTGGCAAGTTTGGGGAGGCCGTGGCTGAGCATCTTTATGAGGAAGGCTACCGAGTCAGTGTGGTCAATCCGAGGCGAATCAAAGGCTATGCATCGAGTCAGCTTCAGCGCACGAAGACCGATCCGGCCGACGCCGCCCTGATTGCTCGCTTCGGCCGACGGGAAGACCCAAGGCCGTGGGAACCGCCCTCAGCGGCGGAGAGCCGGCTTCAAGAGCTTACCCGGGCCCGCCAAGCGCTTAAAAAGGAGAAAACCCGGACGCAAAACCGACTGGACGAAGCCGACGATGAGGCGGTTCGCCGGGCCCATCGAAACTTGCTTGACGAGATCAAAGAGCAGATTGAAGATCTGGAGGAAGAGATCGAAGAGCACGTTGAGGAGGATCCGGAGCTGAGCGATCGATGCTCTCTGTTGGAGACGATTCCGGGTGTAGGTCTTCAAACCGCTGCGATCGTCATAAGCGAGCTCGGATCCCCCGAGCGGTTTGAGAGCGCACGCCAGGCAGCCGCATACGCAGGACTGGTGCCAAGCCACTGGGAGTCGGGTACCTCCGTTCGAGGCAGTCCTCGAATGTCGAAGGTTGGCAATGGACGACTGCGTCGAGCAATGTACTTTCCAGCGATGACAGCTCTTCGGTTCAACTCAGCGGTGAAGGCCTTCGGAGATCGGCTCAAGGAGCGAGGAAAGGAGAAGATGGTCGTCATCGGAGCGGCGATGCGGAAGCTCCTGCATATTTGCTACGGGGTCTTGAAATCAGGACGTCCGTTTGACCCATCCCTCCATCCAGGGACCTGAAACGCTTGACATTCACCACAGCATCTTGGCTAGCAG
>CAZTDC010000903.1:0-1086 GCA_964612165.1 uncultured Salinivenus sp. | reverse complement strand
GCGCCGCCATCCCCGCCTGCAGCTTGTCGTTGAAGAACATCACCGACTTGACCGGGCCCTGCAGCTGGCGCTGGTACATGATGAAGGCCGTGAGCTCCCCGAGGGTGAGGGAGCCCGTCACGACAAACCAGCCGCCCACCAAGAGGAGGGCGCCGATGCCGTAGTTGGCGGTGATGTTGATGAGGCCCTCCATCGCTCCCACCTCCTTCCGGCGGTCCAGATTGAGGTCCACGTATGTTTGATTGCTCTCACCGAACCGGTCGCGCTCCTGCTCTTCGGCCACGAAGGCCTTCACCACGCGGATGTTGGACACAGCTTCGGTGGCGGAGGCATTTAGGTGGGCCACCGTTTCCCGGATCCGGCGGGAGGCGTAACGGAGGGGCTCCTGGTAGTACCACGTGATCAGGGCCAGGAGGGGAAGCACCACCAGGTTTACCAGGGCCAGCTGCCAGTTCATCCACACCAGGATGGACGCCACCACCAGGATGGCCACGAGCTGGCCTGACAGGCGCGAGGCCGCCGCCTGAATCATGCCCTCCAGCGCGTTTGGGTCGTTCACGACGCGGGAGCTGAGCGACCCGGACTGCTCGTTGCTGAAGCGGGAGACGGGCAGGCGTAAGAGGTGCTCGTAGGCCTCCATGCGCACGTCGCTCACCACCTGCTGGGTGAGGGCAAAACTCCAGTACATACCCCCATACTCCACGATGGCCTTGAACAGGTAGAATCCCGCGAACGCCGCCCCGAACCAGAGGAAGAGCTCCGCCTCGCCGTGGGGAATGACCGTGTCGAAGGCGTACCGCACGAACTGCGGCCCCGCGGCCGACAGCGCCGACGAAAAGCTGATGAGCAACGCCAGCGCAAACACGCGGGTCTTGTACGGCGCCAATACATTCCAGAGCCGCTTCAAAATGGTCAGCGTCGATTCGCGCTGGTCGGTTTCAGGGTCAGGCATCTGAGCAGAAGGAGTCGAAGAACGTGGTGGATTGTCAGCTGCGCCCGGGGCGGTCGGTGGTCAGGGCTGGAAGGAAAGCGGATCCGTGAACCAGTGGATCTGGGCGCGAGGCTCGACTACCAAATGCCAGGACT
>CAZTDC010000902.1:0-1090 GCA_964612165.1 uncultured Salinivenus sp. | reverse complement strand
GGCGCTCGCGACCTCGCCCTGGCTCGACCCCGAAGGCGGTGTGCCGGATCCCGACGCCGATCCCCAGCCCGTGGGGACGTCGGTGCTAACGCCGGCGACGTACGAGAACCGGCTCCGGCACGGGATCACCCCTCGCGGTGAACTCCACGTGGTCGTCATGGTCGATTCACCGGCTCGAGCTACCGACTTGCGCCGCGCTCTCTCCCAGCCCGGGGTTCCCGAGGGTATCGGAACGTGGAGAGTGCTCGACCGTCCCGATGTCGAAACCGTCTCCCGCGTTTTCACGGATCCTGATGTCGATATCGCGCACTGCGGACTCCCGGCCGTTGATGAACGCGTCGTCGCCGCGGACGGAGAAGTCTCACTACGTGGTCTCGGCGGCGCTCCGGCGATGACGGTGTTCGAGGGAACCGATGACATGGAAGCCAGCCGTTCGCTCGTCGAGAGCGGCGGTCTCGGTTCGGTCGCGGTCGACGAGCATCAGTCCCCCACGCGGGTCCGTTCGCTCATGGGGTTGCTGGTCGATGGGACGCCGATCGCGGTGAGCCTCTCCGTTTCGGAGTACGGCGCGGACGGTGAGCTACGCTTCGTCGGCGATCCGGGAGTCACGATCGCTTCGAACAGTGGTCTGGCGATGAACGTGAACACCACTCGGCCGCTGTCAACGGACGAGCACCTAGTCAAACATGAGTCCGTCCTCTCCCTCCCGCAGCCCGTCGGATATGAGCAGAACGTCATCATGGACGATTTCGCCGGGTACAGAAAACTGGTGGGCGGACCCCCGACAGACGAAACAGTACTGAATCCGGACCGCCTCCTCGACATCCTCGAACAGAGGGACGCGATCCTTCGTCTCGACGGATCCCACGTGCTTCGAAGCGACGACCTCTCCCGAGCGGATATCGAGGAGTTGGCTCGCGAGGCGCTCGCGGGGGACACGGAACGGAACGAAACGGCACAAGTGTACAATCAAGAGTAACGCGCCCCGAAGATTACCGATCGCCGCGTTCGTCGTTGATTTTTAATATCGCTGCCCACGAACGCTCGCGTATGCCCCAGATACACCTCGACGAGGAGACGATCGAGCGGC
>CAZTDC010000901.1:0-1093 GCA_964612165.1 uncultured Salinivenus sp. | reverse complement strand
CCGTTCATTATACCACCAGATGACAACCAGGATTCACGGAAATTAAAAAGGGCCGACTGCCAAAGGCAGCCGGCCCAGAAAAGCCAAAATGGCCTGCGTCTACGCTGTGAAAGGACTAGGTCCTACGGCGTCGTCACGCTCGCCACGTCGGTCACAGGCGCACCGGCTCGGGTGTACGGGCCATCGGCACCCGGGAAGTCATACGTCTGGTTATCGTTCGTGTCCTTGTGCGGCATCGCGACGACATCCGTCGTGTCGCTAAGCTGATTGTCCAGCTCAATGCCGATCGGTTCGACGTTCCCGTAAAAGCCCGGAGCCAGATACTCGGAGTGGCCAATGACGTCGCCCGACGCGCTTCCTTCATGAAGGACCATGAAGCCTCCCTCGGACAGGAAGGTGCCTTCAACATCGACGGAGTCGACGTCGTCTTCCGTATCTCGCGTCACCGCCTGGGCATTGATGGACACCGCCGTAGACGGAAGCAGCACATTGTCGATCTTGTGAAGCGTAGCACCGTCCGAGGCGATGTCCGGACCCGTCTTCGCGGCACTGCTCGCCTCACCCTGTGCGGTCACACCGCCGCTGGTGCTGAAGGTCAGGTCTGCACCAAGGGCGGTCGGCGCTGTCTGTCCGTCACTGATGTCGCCCGAACGAAGGGCTCCACCCGTGACCACGTGATACTTCAGAATTTGCGCCAGCACACCCGGCGCGGGCATCTCCGCATCTCCAATTTCACCGTCGCCGTTGGCGTCGAGGGCTCCGAGGAAGGCTGCGTCGGTGGGAATCAGCGCCGTGCGTCCCCGCACGCCGACGGCTCCCGTAAGCCCCGTGGCCGAGGCCGCCGAGGTAAAGGTGCTCAGACTATACCGGTCAAGCTGCGTGGTCGCATCGGGATAGGTGGCGGCACCCGTGGCCGAACCACTGGTTTCCTCTCCATCCACCGTTGTGGTGACCGTCACGGTGTAGGAACCACTCGTGTCGGCCGTCGAGGCAACGGCCACCTCTCCGTCCCGCTTCGTCCCCTGAAGGTTGGCGCCCTCAACCGACCAGCTGTAGTCCTTTTCGATCGTGAAGGCCTTCACGATGTAATCGG
>CAZTDC010000900.1:0-1093 GCA_964612165.1 uncultured Salinivenus sp. | reverse complement strand
CTCGGGCCGCTCCTGTTCCTGATACTCGCCGACGACGGCGACGAACTCGTCGAGCGGAACGCGAAGAACTCGCTCAACTTCCAGATACTCGTGTTCGTTGCGATCATGGTCTCGGGACTCCTGACGTTCGTGTTCATCGGGATACTGCTGCTCCCGCTGATCGGCGTGATCGACGTCGTGCTCGTCCTGATCGCGACGCTGAAGGCCAACGACGGCGAGATCTATTCGTACCCGTTCACGCCGGACCTCCTCTAACGACGACGAGGCCGCCGCTACGAGCGGATCGAAAACGGAAACTCGAACGCGAAAGCCGGCCGGTTACAGCTCTTCCTCGAAGTCGTCGAGGGCGAACACGGTGTCCGCGCCGCGGCGGTCGAGCGTCTCGTTGGCGAGCAGCCAGTAGACGACCGACAGCGCGCGACGACCCTTGTTGTTCGTCGGGATGACGAGGTCGACGTTCGACAGCTGGTTGTTGGAGTCGCACATCGCGATGACCGGGATACCGACGGTGATGGCCTCCTTGACGGCTTGGGCGTCGCCGATCGGGTCGGTCACCACGACGACGTCCGGCTCGATGTAGCCGGCGTAATCGGGGTTGGTCAGCGTGCCGGGGATGAATCGACCCGTCCGAGCGCGGGCCCCGATGGCGTCCGCGAACTTCTCGGCGGGGAACCGACCGTACTGCCGCGAGGACGTGACGAGGATCTGCTCCGGGTCGTAGTTCGTGAGGAAGTCCGCGGCGGTGCGGATGCGCTGATCCGTCGTACTCACGTCGAGCACGTACAGCCCGTCGTCGCGGACGCGGTGGATGAACCGCTCCATGTCCGCCGTCTTCTGCTGGGTCCCGATGTGGACACCGGCGGAGAGGTAGTCCTCGACCGGGATCAACAGGTCGACGTCGTCGTCCGGCATGACGTCGTCGTCGAACGGCGAGGTCTCCTCCTCGTCCTCGTCCGTCGCCTCGTCGAGTTCTGCGTCGGCGGGTGCCCCGTCGGCAACCGCGTCGGCGGTCGGTTCCTCGGTCGTGTCGGCCTCCTCCTCGACCGCCGCGTCGACCGCCTCGGTCGCCGCGTCGACGTCGAGTTCGACCGCG
>CAZTDC010000899.1:0-1095 GCA_964612165.1 uncultured Salinivenus sp. | reverse complement strand
TGAACGGGCATACGAGACACCAACTTGAAAAACTGCAACAGCCCGGTCGGCTGTATTAGTGTGTTATGTCGCGCATTTGAAACTTACTCAGTCCGCTGTCCGGTGAATTTTGATTCGGTAGTGTTCGTAATTCGTAGTAGTGCCTCCCTGCACCGGATAGTGTTCTCGCATTTCAATCTGGAAGGTACTGTCGTCAATCCATCGGAGACCAGTCGGTCCTGGCTCACTACGTCCCATGTCGTACTGAATCCCCTTCTCAATGCCATCGCCTGTAATTGTAAACAACTGCACGCCATTCGGCGACCAACCTGCAAGTCCGTCATTATGGAATGTCGCAAACCATTTCACAGACGGAGAAAAGACAGGTGGCCCGAACACGTCAAAAATCCGTCCGCTCTTCCGTGAGATCAATGCAAAGTCGACCTGCTTTCCGTACAGGAGTCGAAAAAGGACAAGTTCTTGCTCCGGATAGTAGTATTCGAAGAAAAAGTGTGCCGATCTTGAAGTGACGGATTTCGGGTCGAGGCGCGTCGTGTCTCCATTGGTTCGAATGAGATTCCAGACCCTGTTTTTCTCCTCCCAAACCGTCTCCCCATTCTCTGCCTCGCGTAGAAAGTCGACCTCCTGGTTTTCCAAAGCATGTTGTTCTATGGCCCGAGCTACCTCGTAGTGGTCCTTGTACTGGGCGTCAATCGAGTCACGAATCTCGTCGTTCGGATAAACCTCCGGATACTCCACTGAGTCGGCTGGACGGACCGATAAATAGTACGCGCCCCGTTCGCCGGACGGTGGATAAGTTTCAGGAAGCTCTTGGCCAAAGATGGGCCCTGGAGCGCACACCACAAGTAAAAGTGCAGCGACAATCCGCATCAAGAGAGCAAATAAATAGTTGGGCCAAGCAGATAAGTAAAAGTAAGCCTCGCGCACCATAACGATCGAGCTTAGCTCGCGAAAAGTCGCGGCACATCCACAGCTTTGAGCACAAGAAGCAGTCGCGTGTGTGGGAGTAAACAAAACGGCCCAAACTTTTCGTCAGCTACAGCGCAGTGTTATGGCGCGACTCTCGAAGTGCTTCCCCTCTCCAGATATCGGAAA
>CAZTDC010000898.1:0-1098 GCA_964612165.1 uncultured Salinivenus sp. | reverse complement strand
GAGGAAAGGAAGAGTCGGGCATGAGCGATCGATCGTGTGATACGACAGCGTAAAGACCAGAGGGAGTGCAGGTTTGGACGTATCGGGTCTAGATGCATTTGCACAACAGCACGCCGGACGCCCGAACCCCGGAGCGTACCCATTTGGTCCGTTTTCACGAGGGGCTCACGGAGCATGAACACGCAGAGGCGCCTCATGGTTTTTATATTCTACAGTAGGTCGAGTGCCCGACTGCTCAGATTGACCGTTGAATCTTTCTGAAGAACACCAATCTCCTGTGCCTACGTACAGCGAAGCCGACTTTGAGGATAGCCGTTTCGACCATGGTGAACGCGTCCGGATCCTGTTGCGTCACCCCAAACTTGGAGGCGTGTACGGTGAGGCCGAGGGCACCTGTGCAGCTCGCGAGCAGAACGTTGAATTTGAAGCGCGCGACGGCACGATGCGGGAGAAGACGCTTGTTTGGCTGAAGGACATCGACGGCTACGAGAAGCCCCACGAGGACCTGCCGGACACGACGGAGGAGGTCGACGAGGCCTGGTTTGCTGAGGAGGCGCTGCGAAAGAAAGAAGGCGACCCGCTCGATGGCGTCAGCTTTAACTGAGTAGGTCTTGGTCCCTTGAGCTGATTCGCCCTCGGTGCGTTTTGCGTGTTGCGTATTTGGTATTTTGATCTTCCTACTGCTTAGATCCGCAATACGAAATACGCAATAGTCCCGCTAAATTTGGTACAATCGATTACGATAAGGACCTCGACTGATGGCAGATTCTTCCTCTTCTCAACGCCTCCTCGTCACCTCCGCGCTCCCGTACGCCAACGGCCCCGTCCACATCGGCCAGCTTGCCGGCGCGTACCTTCCCGCCGATCTCTTCGTGCGCTACCAGCGGCTGAAGGGGCGAGACGTGGCCTACATTTGCGGCTCCGACGAGATGGGCGTAGCCATCCTGATGCGCGCCATCCGCGAAGATCGAGCACCGGAGGACATTGTCGACACCTATCACGCCCAGATTCAGGAGACCTTCGAGCGGTTTGGAATGAGCTTTGACTACTACGGTCGCACCACCAGCGACCTGCATGAGGAGACGGCGCAGGATTTCT
>CAZTDC010000897.1:0-1098 GCA_964612165.1 uncultured Salinivenus sp. | reverse complement strand
GCAGGAAGATCTGGTCCAAATGGTGGAACAGGAGTCGCCGCCGGACCGGGACTAGAAGACCCGCTTCTCAGAGATCCTTCATGGAGTCGGGCGCTTTAACGGTTGAAAGGAGGCGTCCGTCGGTGCTAACTTATCCGCAGTCATGCGGAGGTCCGTTTTGAGCGCATGAGAGCATCATTCAGGAGTTTATGGACCGGCTGGGGGGCTGGGAAGTGTGCTTGGGGAGGGCAGCCGGTGCAACCGACGTTCGTTCTGCTCTCTCCATAGACGTCCAACACGTACTCGTGCCGACACTTACCGGGACGCTTTCCTACATCAAAAATTTCATCCGGGATCGGGACGTTGCGGCTATTGCCCCGTCCTCGTCGTTCCTCGTCGAACGGGTGTGCAAGTGGATTGACTTCGACGAGCCGGCCACCATTGTGGAGTATGGACCGGGAAATGGGGTCTTCAGCGAGTACATCTTGGAGAACATCACCACCGACTCGACGCTCATCCTCGTTGAGAGCAATCCCGACTTCGTAGAGATGCTCGAGGAGAGGACGGAGGACGACCCTCGCGCGATCGTGGTTGAGGATCGCGCCGAGAACATCAAGGACATCCTGGCGGATCAGGGGCTCGACGAGGTCGACTACATCGTGTCTGGCATTCCGTTTTCCTTTCTCGATGAGGACGTGAAGGCGGATCTTCTCAACCGCACGTGTGACGTGCTGGCCGACGACGGGAAGTTCCTCGTTTATCAGAACTACAACCACCTGGAGGAGCCGCTCCGTGAGCATTTCTCTGAGGTCACGAAGGAGCGGGAGTTTCGCAACATTCCGCCGACGATGCGGGCCTACGAGGCGTGCAAGTAGGTTCCTTCTGCGCTGGGCGTTCAGCGTGGGCGGTTTGAGTTCGTCTCGGCCCTGGAACGCCTGGTGAGCGCTGAGAGGCCGTTTGCGTCTCAGGGACGTTTGAGAGGGGGAGAAGATCCAGTCGATAACCGTTTGATCCAGTCAGAGACCTGCTTATGTTTATTGCCGGAAACTGGAAGATGAACACGAATCTTCCGGACGGGCGCACACTCGCCGAAAACATTGTCTCCGGGATTGCGGAGGC
>CAZTDC010000896.1:0-1099 GCA_964612165.1 uncultured Salinivenus sp. | reverse complement strand
CGACGGCACCAAGATCCGGCTGCGCGATCGCGGACAGGCCGGGCCGCGGGGGCAACGCGGCGACCTCTACGTCACCTTCGAGGTGGGCGATCACCCCCGCTTCCGCCGGGAGGGAGACGACATTCACATCACGGAAACAGTCGGCGTCTTTGAGGCGATATTCGGCACGGAGCGCCGCATCCCCACGCCCTACGGCCAGCACATCAAGGTGACCATTCCCGAAGGCACTCAGCCGGGCGAAAAGCTGCGCCTGCGGGGCCAGGGTGTCAAGACGGACGACGGACAGGGCGACCTTTACGTCGAGGTGGACGTGGACATCCCGACCGACCTGTCCGACGCCCAACGCGAGACGCTGCGCGAGGCCGCGGAAGAGGCCGATCTTCTCTAACTTCTATACACATCCTTCCAGGATGTATTCCCCGAAAGAAGGAGGAAGAAATACGTAGATGGAAGAGTCCGGTTGCATTCACCTCTTCTAGTTCCCATATTGCAGCAGCGTAATTTCTGCATCGGACGCGAGGACCCTGCGCCGGTGCGGTCGCTGTACCGAACAGTATGCATGATCGCTGTCGAAATACCGATCTGGACACCAGTGTCGTTGGAGTCTCGCACGTTCTCGAAGGCTCGTGCCTTCCTCCAAGCAGTGGTGTGGTTTTCCCTCTTTTTCCTTATAGATCGGTGCGGTTCGTGCAGGTTTTGAACTGACGTCGAATGGGTACGACGACTTCATCCGTGAATCGCTTTTCCCTTCCGCGTTGGCAATTGACGCATTTGCGGATTCGGTTTCCTGTACCCGAATTGGTTCACCGTCTCGTGGCAGCGACTCGTTCGTTTATTACAATCCCCCGCCTTTCTCCACTACGGGCGGGAGACCCCCACCACCGACAACACTGTCTGACTCGACCATACTTATGAGCGATAAACCGAAGAACGTTTTTCGCATCGACATTGAGCCGACCGAGGAGAACCCGGATCGGCATCCCACCCACGGCTGGCAGGTACGAGTCAAACGCCAGAAGGAGCAGCACACCAAGTACTTCTCCGACAAGCGCTTTGGCGGCCGCGAGGAAGCCCTCGAAAAGGCCGTTGAGTACCGCGA
>CAZTDC010000895.1:0-1101 GCA_964612165.1 uncultured Salinivenus sp. | reverse complement strand
GACGGCTCCTTCACACGGAGCAGGTCGGCGGTTCGAATCCGCCCCAACCCATACGCTCTCTTCGTTCGCGTGAAGTAGCAAACCGCATGACGGGGAGGCTTTCGCCTTCCACCCCCTCAGCAATTCACCAAGTCACCGGCTACTTTTGTCCCAAACCGCCTCACGGCACCGGGTTCATCAAAAAGTAGTGTTGCCAACTACTAATAGCTACCTGCTACCGGACATGAGTAGAGATCGAAGAGTTGCTACGCATTGAGGGGGAAGTTATTCTCAACGAGAAAGAACAGCTCCGACACAAACAGATCGAGACGACAGAACTGTACGTCAATTCTGGAGTGGAGGAACCGGGGGAGATGGCAGATTCAAAGTGGTGAAATATATAAACACTTTGAGGTGACGGGGTGGGATTGTACTCACAATTCCAATAAGGGTGTAGGTCTCGAAGATACTCTTGAGATGGCCGGGAGCAAGGTATATTAAATCTCACTTCATTGTTTCGTCTAAATGTCACATGACTCCTTTTCATCACGGGGCAGCATGAGGGCTGTTGTTTATAAAGGAAATCAGGTCATGGGAGTGGAAGAAGTAGAGAAAGCAAAAATTGAGCATCCAAATGACATTGTAATTGATGTTACAACATCTGGAATTTGTAGATCAGACCTATACATGTACGAAGAGCGAGCGTCGCTAAAGCCTGGAACAATCTTCGGTCACGAAAATATGGGGATCGTCTCTGAAGTCGGCGACGGCGTCTCTACACTGGAGGAGGGTGATCGCGTCGTAATCCCGTTTAATATTTCCTGTGGCTTCTGTCAGAACTGTGAGAAGGGTTTTACCGCGTTCTGTACCAACGTCAACCCAGGCTTTGCCGGTGGCGCTTATGGGTACGTCGCAATGGGAACGTATCCGGGGGGACAAGCCGAAAAAATGCGTGTGCCATACGGCGAACATAACGCTCTCAAACTCCCGAAGGGTGATCAACATGAGAATGCCTTCGCACTTTTGTCAGACACTTTCCCGACCGGCTGGCACAGTACTGAACTGGCAGATCTTCAGCCCGGCGAATCGGTCGTTATCTACGGAGCAGGCCCGGTAGGGTTG
>CAZTDC010000894.1:0-1102 GCA_964612165.1 uncultured Salinivenus sp. | reverse complement strand
ATCAAGGATTACTACCGCACACAGAAGCGCATCCACTACCTCATCGAAGCACTCGACGAATTAGAGGAATACGTCTCATTTAAAAATCCGCATCTCAGTCTCTACGCTGTCAAGCGGCTTCTTCGTGGCGCGTATTACTTCGAACAGTACCTCGGCGTGAACGACCGTAGCCTCGGGGAAGTTTGGTACATTCCCCAGAACTACTTTGGCGGCGCTGGGCGCTTCTTTAGCGTCTTCAATCCCGACAATAGCGACAGTACTGATGAGTCGATCGACAAACTCGTGAGTACCTACACGCCGTATCGTTCGGAGTACCAATCGGAGACCAACCAGATGTACGCGTTCCTACCGCGTACTCGCGTTACCGAGGATGGTGTCGAACTGGACTACTCCCAACACGTCAGTGGAGAAATTCAGGACGGCATCCTGATTCCCGACTCGATTGAGGTGTCCGCAATGACTGACCTGAGCGAGGACGCTATGAACATCGTCCGGTACTGTCCCGTCTGCTACCAGGTCATCACCGACATCGATAATTGTCTACGACACAACAAGAGTGCGCTGGGGAAAATCCATTCGAATCCACAGGTGAGCACAAATGTCGAACTTCGCTCGTCAACAGAGCGGACAGGATCGGTAACGCTCGCGGACGTCTCCTCGGAGGTAACACTTGAGGGAGTTACGTTGAGTATCCGTCCTGCCCAGTCATGGGGGACAGAGGTGAGTTTCGATCAGCGGGACCCCTTCGAGGTGGAACTTGATAGCCCGGAAGAGAAACTCGGCTTCCAGATCGATACTCGGGGTCTCGTGTTCGACCTCGACTCATTCCTTGAGAGAGTCAATGACGAAGATGTTCGTTCGCTCGTCGAACGCTACCACGAGTTCGAGGAGGTCGACTACGAGTACGTCGCGTATCACACGGCAGCACACTTCTATCTCCAGATTATCTCGGATATCAGCGCCGTTAACACCTCGATGCTGTTCTACGGCTTCGACCGCGATGCAGGCGAGGTGTACATCTTCGAACGAACAGAGGGTGGCCAGGGAGTCGTCGACTTGGTCTTCGAGGTGGACAAGGGGGAGCGGCTGAAGGTGTGCAGCA
>CAZTDC010000893.1:0-1106 GCA_964612165.1 uncultured Salinivenus sp. | reverse complement strand
GACGACTATCTAAATAACCTATAGGGTAAAGGTATAGCCTATATGTATCCGAGGAAGGAATCGTCTACGTGATTGAATCGGAGACTGACAAAGCTCCGACCCACTGAGTACATTAGAATTTCTAGTGGAGGGTGTCATAGAACGGTTCGCACGGTGTTAGTTTCGCTTTATCTGGACTGAACTATATGTTCACTAGGTGTGCCTATTGACTGCTGTTACAACACCCTCAAATTCAGTTTCAGCGACGTGATTTCAGCAAGACAGGGGAACAACGGTATTCACACTATTTTTCGAATATCTGAGTCGTCTATGAGCAAGTCAACACAGTCTCGACACAGCACTAAAGCCATCTCTCTTGGTTCTGACTGCCCTTCGAACACGAGTGAATATTCGCCAGCGGCAGGCTTCCCGCAGTGAGTACAGGGTTCTGACACTTATCTATGAGAACCTCACGCAGTATGTTAAAACTTGGCACACCATGCAAAAGGGGAACACTGAGCGTTCCGTAGTTCACCTGTGCTGACCGTTCGTCGGGTATGTATCAGGAGGGTATGAGAAACATTCTATGACACCCTCTTTCTAGTGATCTAAAATGACGATTCGTCCAACATAATAGGTAGAGGCGATATGGACCAAGCGGCACACCACCGTTGTGGAGTCTCGCAGAAACTCGCACAAGAAACTAGCCGGTGAGAACTCGTTATTCCGCTAAACTCTGTGCTTTAGAGCTTCTGCTCATTAATCCCTGAATTGCCTTTCACCCCCTCAGACTTAATCGTGGATGTAGTGTATGTGTAGATAGATACTGAGTCTCCGCCGCACACAAAGTCAACCCTCCAAACCCCTCCAACCGAACTCACGATGAGCACACACAATACCCCTGACGACAGCAGAAGCACAGAACCAACCGAAATCCTCGACGACGACACCGACACTGGTCCAGACCATACCCCAGCACCAACATACGAAAACCCCTACAAGAACAGGAGCGACCCACCAAACACCGCATCGCCACAGAACCCTCTCGGACCATTATACAGCGGCGACCTCAGGGATATCGCACGAGCCACACATCTGGCATACGGTGATTACTACGGCGACATTAC
>CAZTDC010000892.1:0-1109 GCA_964612165.1 uncultured Salinivenus sp. | reverse complement strand
GAATCGTCCGATGTCGTCGATCCGGCCAAACAAAGCATGGGCGACGGCGCCGTCCGTATGGCGCCCGCCGCCGACGTGCCCGATCGACAACTCCACCTCGATCAGAGTGATCTCATCGAGGACGACCGGACGAACGATGACATCTTCGAGACCGCGATCTCGGAGGAGGTCTATGAACAAAACTATCAGTACGGGACCGACACCCACGTCCCGGACACCTGGTACCGGAACGCCCGGCACCTGGCCTCGGTCGAGAAAAACAAGGAGCACTGGACTCAGAAGTTCTATCAGCTCCTCAGCGGCCACGGCCTGCCCACGGGTCCGTTCCCGTTCACGCCCGGCGGGCGTATCTTCGCCAATGCAGGTACGTCGCTCGGCAAGGCGACGCTCATCAACTGTTTTGTCTCGGGTTTCCAGGGCTACGACCAGGACTCGATGGACGAGATCCAGGCGGAGCTCACCCGCCAGGCCAAGATCCTGGCCAGTGAGGGCGGCTACGGCTTCTGCTGTCACGTCATGCGACCGCGCGGCTCCCGCATTGGGGGCGTCGGCTCCATGACGCCCGGCGCCGTGCAGATGCTGGACGTGTGGAACGAGCAGGCCGCCACCATCGTCGCCGGCTCCGGCATGCAGTCCGACCGCGACGACGTCAAGGACAAGATCCGGAAGGGCGCCCAAATGGTGACGATGGGCGTGTGGCACCCCGACATCATTGAGTTCATTAAGGCGAAGCAGGAGCCGGGACGCTTGCACAAATTCAATATGTCGGTGCTCGTCAACGACGAGTTCATGGAGGCAGTAAAGAATGACGAGAAGTGGGCGCTCCGCTTCCCCGACTTTGAAGGCGAGCCGGAGTTTTACCGCGAGCACTGGGACGGCAACCTGAAGGCCTACGAAGCGAAGGGCGGCACCGTGGAGACGTGGCGCGACCCGGCCACTGGGGAGAAGGCCATCTACGACGCCCGAGAGATCTGGGATCTCATCATGGATTCCACCTACAACCGCAACGAGCCCGGCGTCATCTTCGTCGACACGATCAACCGGGAGAACAACCTTCAGTACGCCGAGCACATCAACGCCACGAATCCCTGCGGCGAGCAGGTGCTGCC
>CAZTDC010000891.1:0-1112 GCA_964612165.1 uncultured Salinivenus sp. | reverse complement strand
CGAGGGCCATCACGTCCGCCCCGATCGCCGCCAGCAGGAGCGCAATCGGAAAGTGGACGATCATCGGGTGCAGGTTGGGGGCCCAGTCGGGAACCAGCTCCACGTCGGTAGACGGTTTTTCGAGAGTGTCACGCTGTCGGAAGCCGCGCTTTTAATCGGTTCCTGACGGCGCAGGTCCCGAGCCATCCCCCGAGGACGACATCAACGACCCCGCAGAAGACCGGCCACCACTCGGGCACGACGGCATTTACAATGAGGGCGTCGTGGACGAGATCGTAGGCGCCGTGCGCCATTAGGCCAACAGCAATTAGAACACCCGCTGCCTGGACTCGGTCCCACCGCGCCCCGCCGACGGCGACGCCCACAAACCCCGCCGCGATCCCACTTTCCGCTATGATCGTCGACGCTCGTCCCGCCATGACGGCAAACAGCACGTAGACGAGCGCGATGACGATAAGGACCGTGCTGTAGAAGGGAATCGCGTCGGCTTGCCTGGTGGCCTTCCCGAGCCCGAGAATGGCGAGAGCCGCCAGGAATCCCGCGAGAACGTCCATGATCAGGTCGGCACTGGATGAGCCAGCGGACAAATGTTGGGGTACCCCCTACCCCTATTAAGATCAGATGTTTCTTGGATCGCGTCATGGAGGGGTGAACGGAGCTTTATGCCGGGCCGTGTGAACGCGCGCGATCCATCGTCCTCCGAATCACCGCCCAAGGATAAGCGCCGGGAATCGCTCGTTCCTCTTCAGAACACGTCGAATCGTCCCCTGTCGCCTCTTGAGAAGTGTCCCCGAACCACCGCCAGAACCTAACGAGTTTCCTGCCCTCTACTGCGCGCCCGACTCGCCCCCGATGGACTCCAGCGCCCGCAGGGCCTCGGTGGGCACTGCAAAGATGACGGTGTTCGAATCATCACTGCTGAGGCTGTTGAGCGTCTGGAGAGTGCGCAGGTGCAGGGCGCCCTCTTCTTCGTTGAGCGTATCCGCCGCGTCGGCCATGTTCTGGGCCGCCTCCAGCTCCCCTTCCGCCTGGATGGTCACGGCGCGGCGTTCCCGCTCGGCCTCGGCCTGCCGGGCAATCACCCGCTTCATGTTCTCCGCCAGGATGATGTC
>CAZTDC010000890.1:0-1113 GCA_964612165.1 uncultured Salinivenus sp. | reverse complement strand
CGTCGGTCGTAAACGTGAGGCGCGCCTCCAGCTCCGTGTTGTCCGGAAAGGCCTTGGTGTTGTCGAGGTAGGGGGCACTGCGGCTCTCGTCGAGGGTATATTTGCCCTGATCCGTCTCCTTCAGGCGACGGACGACCCCGTGGGCATCGCGCACCACGAAGTCCGTCGCGTCCACGAGGACTGATTCGCCGTCTTCGCTCTCGGCCGCCACCTCGAAGCCCCACACCACGCCCGAGGCGAAGGCTTCCCGTACGGCCCGCTTCTCCGCCCGATTGTCGGTATTAGCGCGGTAGTCGAGATTCGGCTCCACCAGAAGCACCTTCGGCCCCGTTCGCTCGAAGCGGACCACGCGCTGGCTGCCGAGCTGACCCCGGTCGAGGCCCACCGGGTTTGAGCCGAGGCCCACCGGCAGCGAGGTCACGTACAGAAACGGCGCGTCGAACCGCGAGACCTCCATCCAGATCTTGCCCGCTTTCGCGTCCCAGTACAGGGGCACCAATCCGTCCATCTGCTCCAGTCCCTCCGTCTTCTCGGCGATGGTGGACAGGGGCTCATCCCCGTCCTCGTCACCCTGGGCATGAACAGGCACCACCCACAGGAGCAGGCCGAGGAGACAGACAAGGAATGAGGACCAATGACAATCGCAGTACAGCATGGTGGGGCGAATCTCAAGGGAATACAGTGCGAATGTGCTCTCCAAAATGATGCCTTCAAGGAACCCTGCAGTCCGCTCAAACACAAGCGCCCAGCATCGCCCCTCCAGGCGATCCCCTACACGGCCTGTAGTGCCCGTTCCGTGACCGTATTTCGCTCGTCCCTTTACGCCTCGGTCAGGGATATGCCATGGCCTCACTACCGGTCAATTTGGATTTTGGCTCCATACCGCCGAAAAATCCCGAATGTCGAGCATGTCCTTCTGTCTGTGCTCGACTCAGAATCTTCTCGAATTCGGCGGTGCTCTCTACAAACAGATTCCGGATCTGAGAATCTGGGATGCCCTCGTCCAGAATGACCTACCAGGGGATTTCTCGGGACACAATTCGAAACGGTCCGGCAGGTCGCCTTGATGGTCTCGATTCTCGACGTACAAGATCGCTCACAGTTTTAATTATC
>CAZTDC010000889.1:0-1115 GCA_964612165.1 uncultured Salinivenus sp. | reverse complement strand
CGGCCCCGATGGTGTCGGGCGTGGCGGCGCTCATCATGGCCTACTATCCGGACCTGTCTCCTAAGCAGACCCGGCGCGTCATTCTGGAGACGGCAACGTCGTACGAGGATGTGGAGGTCACGCGGCCGGGGGGAGCGAAGACCGTTCCGTTCGGTCAATTGTCACGGACGGGGGGCATCGTCAATGCGCACGAGGCCCTCAAACGGGCCGAGGAGATGAGCAACTGATTCTTTTGGGAGGGGGAGGTAGGGGGGGTAATCTGCCTCTGGCTTTCCATATCGATCATACCGCCTACTTCAGCCGCTTCATTCGAAGACACCGCTTGAGCCAACGCTTCTTCCGCTTGAGTAGGTTCAGGCTCATGTCGGACTGCTTTTTCCGGAATCGCTGCTTGGCCTTGGCGTGCACGTCGCGAACGTGAACGTCCATCCCCCGATCCTGGAGCGTGCGGGCAAGCCGGTTGGCGAGCGTCGCACACTCCTGGCGCAGCTCCTCTTCCTGGGCCGACACGTCGAGCGAAGCTGGGTCGTTGAGCGACCCTGGATCCGGGCGCTCAAAGGGCTGGCGCTGCACGCGGAGGTTGGAGTCGCTGCCGTTGTCCTCCAGCTCCAGGCTGTGCGTCTCGATGTCGCTCTCGTCGACGCCCGTGAGGGCCCACTCCGAGCGGTCGGTCTCCTCCGTGGCCTTCTCCGGCGGGGTCTGGCCGTCCTGAGTCCGCTGGCGGAGGCCCGCCTTCACCTCCCGCGTCATCCAGTCGAGCGTCTCGGAGAGGCCGAGGTCCCCGGACGTGAACACGTCGCAGACGTTGGCCTCCTCGCTCCAGGCGTCGTAGTAGCGCATCCCGCGAAAGATCTGCTGGAGCGTCTTGGAGCGGGCGCTCACGAGGTCCAGCTTCGCGATCACGCTGATCGTCTTGATGTCGGTGCCCTCGCCGATCATGTCCACCTGCACCATGATGTCGATCTCGCCGTTGCGGTACGCGTCGAGCCGCTTCTCGCGCTCCTCGCGGGGCACGTCCTGCCCGATGCGCGTGGCCGAGAGCCACGAGTAGCGCCGCTCGATGAAGTCGAGCACGTCGGCGGCGTGCCGGTTGCTCATGCAGGTGACGAGCATCT
>CAZTDC010000888.1:0-1118 GCA_964612165.1 uncultured Salinivenus sp. | reverse complement strand
GCCGCTCGATCGTCTCCTCGTCGAGGTGTATCTGGGGCATACGCGAGCGTTCGTGAGCCAGATGATAAAAGTTCACGCCGGAGCGAGTGACGCTGTGAGAGGAATGACTCCGTTTTCGGTCGCTATTTCCGCGTCTCTGCCGGGTTGGCGTCTTCCGTCGCTATCTCCGCATCTCTGCCGGGTCGGCGTCTCCCAGTCCGTTCGCCGAGAGGTCTCTGAGATCCGTTTCGGTGAGCCCATCGCCGTTAAGTACGACGGAACCGTCGATCACGAGCACCGTCTCGTCTTTATTAGTGAGGTAGAGAATCTCCGGGATACTGATCGGTTGATCGTGTGCCAGCTCTTTCCCGGCGAGTTCGTTTCGGGTTTCGAAGGGCTCGAGGAGCAACCTAGATTCTGCGCCGATGCGATACTCGATCGAGAGCGTGGACATCGCTCGAGCCGTGAATCCCGTTTCGGGTCGGGATCGCACAGAGATGACAAACGTGTCTAGTACCGGATCCGACCCGATGGAAACGCTCTGATCACCGACTGCCCGAACGCGGTCGGTTTCTCCGCTCGCGAGTCCAACGCTCAGACCGATCGGCGTCCCGACTGCCAATAGTCCAACCAGCGACCGGATCCGCCCGGAAGACGTCGGCTGCTCCGTAACGACCGACGCGAGTCCGCCATTGGCGACGACAGAAGCGCCTACCGTGACGTCGTCTGTTCCCTCGAAGACCGCTAGCGAAGGCGCTGCGTCGAGGTCACCGACCGGAACGACGCCGTCCGCGGCGACGATACGTCCGTTTTCGACCGGAAGCCCGGAGTACACGACGTCGATGTCGGGATCGGAAAGGACGGCCGAAACGGTCTCCGCGTCGGGTCGGTCGTGGACCTCCCACGTCCCCACGCTTTCGGGCACCGCCGGCTGAGAGAGGCTGCGGCGAACCGCTGCGGCCCGCTTGGCAGAACCGAGCATAACGACGACCCGGATGACGTCTCGGCCGGCGGACGTCTGTTCGATCCACTGTTCGTAGGTTGCCGGAGTCAAGACGGACGTGCCGGCGGGTATCGGGTTCGTGTCGGGATCCGGCACACCGCCTTCGGGGTCGAGCCAGGGCGAGGTCGCGAGCGCC
>CAZTDC010000887.1:0-1119 GCA_964612165.1 uncultured Salinivenus sp. | reverse complement strand
TCTGAGTCGTTTCCTTCTCGGAGCCTGATCTTCTTGGAGAGCAAAGAGCGGAAAGACAAGCAGGAACGCGCCGATCTTTTTTCGGTGTACGTCATAAATAAAACACGCTGACGTATCAGGTCTAACCATGAAATCAAAGCTCACGCTGCGTCTCGATGACGACCTGAAGGAGAGGGCCAAACGGCTCGCCAACGAGCGGGGGGTCTCCGTCTCGCGGCTCGTCGAAGACTACTTTCGCCTTCTCCTACAAAAGCGGTCAGGTGGAGACGGGCACTCTTCAGAAAATTCAGGCTTGCTGGACGCTTCGGGCGGTCGGCCCAAATCGGAGGAGGGTCTCTCCCCTCGGATTCAGGATCTGGAGAAGCGCCTTGGCAACCCAGCTCCGTCGGTAGAAATGGACGAGGACACCGAGCGTTGGATTGAGGCTGCCGCTGAGAAGCACCGGTAGATCCCTTCGAGGGCAGTCCACGAGGACCGCTCGACCTATCGGTACGCGGCGGTCCCGCCCATACTTTTATGCCTGAATGCCGGCACGTCCCTTCCGCTTTTTTCTGATTGTAGCCCTCGGCTGTGCGTGTTCTCTTCGACACCAACGTTGTTATTGATGCGGCCGTCCCCGCTCGAACGAACCACGAGGTTGCCCTCCGGCTTCTGTCCGAGGTAGATCGGGGACGGATCTCGGGACTGGTCGCCCCCACCTCCCTAGCGACCTGCTGGTACGTGGCAACAGCCCATCACGAGGTGGACCCTCGACCTCTGTTCGAGACCCTCGAAACGATTTTCGACTTTGCCCTCATGAACCGAGCGGCCCTGCGCGTGGCGCTGGATGCGGGTCCAGAGACTGACTTCGAGGATGTCTATCTCGCCGCGGCCGGCAGGGAGGCCGGAGCCGAGATCGTTGTCACTCGGAACGAACAGGACTTTACGGACGGTCCGCTCACGCCCTACGCTCCTGAGACGCTCACTTCGATGATCGAAGGTTAACCACGTGACCACGCGCGATTCCCTTGAAGGACACCGGAAAATGTTGCTCTGTGTGTAGATATCAGGGGCTGCCCCGTGCTCTTTGCGCGGACATTTCATACTGACGACTGATGGCCTACCTTGAGAAAGCGACCG
>CAZTDC010000886.1:0-1122 GCA_964612165.1 uncultured Salinivenus sp. | reverse complement strand
TCGTCGAGCCACTCCCGCTGTTCGGCGCGATGGAGCTCCTCGTTGGCCGAGGGCGAGTCGTCCTCGAGGGTGTCCCAAAACGAGCGTCCCTCGTCCGGATCGTGGGGCACGTCCGCCCACTTCTTCTGCTTGCGCATGTGGTCGATGGCCGCATTGCGGGCGATGCTCATGACCCAGCTCAGCCACTTCCCCTCGTGGGTGTAGGAATCGCCCCGCATCGCGTCAATCACGCGGACGAAGGTGTCCTGGAAGATGTCGTTGGCCACGGCCCGGTCTTTCACCATGCCCATCAGGTACCCGAAGATACGGTCCTGGTGTCGTTCGACGAGCTGGCGAAACGCCTGCTCGTCGCCGTCCTCCAGGTATGTTGTCACCAGCTCCTCGTCGGATGGCTGCATGCGGTGTGCGATGAGTGACTCGTGGATCGGGCCGGGACGTCCGGAAGCATGGCACCAGGGACAACGGGGCTCCCGGCGGGATTATTATGATTGGTGGCCTGAGTGTCCCTCTTCTTCCGGTTGTCGCTTCAACGGTCAGTCCGCGTCGGAGATTCTCGCCGCACGTTTCCTAAACCTGGGTCCGGAGTCGATTCGGCAACAGGATCGATTTGGGACACGGCAGTATGTGCGTCGAAGATCCCTTGCGAGACGGGGCGGATGCTTGCCTGTCGCCCGCTCCCGGTTGCCGCTGAGTGAGGTTTGTGTGAGAGCGGAGGGCTGCAGCGAACTCCGTCCGCCGGATCGCTTACCAGATACGCACAAGCCGGTGAGTCCGCTCTTGGGATGCCTGGCTACAGTTCGTTCGTCCCGGCTCGTCGCGCTTTTTCGTCCTCTCTGAACTGACGACTCCCATTCGTACATGATCGACGCCCTTTCGCCGGACGCCCTTCGCACCCGCTTCGACCCGTCTCAGTTCGACTTCGATACGACCGCCGATCTGCCCGCCGAGACGCAGGTGGTGGGCCAGGATCGGGCCGTAGACGCTCTGGAGTTCGGCATGAACATCGAGAGCGACGGGTACAACGTGTTCGCCCTCGGACCGCCGGGCACCGGGCGCCGCGAGCTCGTGCAACTCCTGCTCGAAGAGCAGGCTGCCAACGAGGAAACGCCCCCCGACTGGTGC
>CAZTDC010000885.1:0-1122 GCA_964612165.1 uncultured Salinivenus sp. | reverse complement strand
GATCTGGATCGGTCGTTTGACCGAGGAGAAGCGCCCGATGCTGTTCGTCGACGTGGTCGCCGCGATCTCCGAGCGGAACGCGTCGATACGTGCCGTCATCGTCGGTGACGGTCCGCTGTCTGCCGCAGTCGATGAACGGATCGAGCACCATGGACTACGGGACGTCGTCGATACCGCCGGCTGGATCGACGATCCGATACCCTGGTACTTTGACGCGTCCATGTTCACGCTCACCTCGGAACGCGATGCGCTCCCACTGACCTTGGTCGAGGCGATGATGAGTGGAACCGTTCCGGTAGCACCCGCGGTTGGCAGCGTCGGGGACTTGGTCCGCGACGGCTGGAACGGGCGAATCGTCGATCCGGTGACGGCCGGCGAGTTCGCGACGGTAATCGAGGAGGTGCTAGAGGACCCGGGTCAACGAGCGCGCCTTGCTGCCAACGCTCGTGGCGTTTGCGACCGATTCACATACGAGGACGCCGCCGAGGACTGGCGTCACGTGACGAGAGTTCTCGCTCGATCAGCTCGATGATAACGTCGTCAATCAGCCTATAACGAAGCCGATACCGATACATCCACCACGTATGGGAGATATTGACATCCTGTTCCTCGTTCTCGATTCCGTTCGCCGCGATCGCGTTTCGGCGTACGGGCACGACCGTCTCACGACGCCGAACTTCGACCGACTCGCGGAGGAGGCAACGTTGTTCGAGAATGCCCGTGCTCCCGCACCGTGGACGCTCCCCTCGCACTGTTCGATGTTTACCGGCCTGTTTCCCAGCGAACACGGCGTCACGAACGGGTTTTCGGACCAGTCCTTGCGGCTTCCCGACTCGATACCGACCCTCGCGGAACGGCTCTCTACAGAGGGGTACCGAACCGCCGGGTTCTCGAACAATCCGTGGGTCGGATCGCTGTCCGGGATCGACAGGGGATTCGACGAGTACATCGAGTGGGATCTCGAGATCGGGGTCGACGGAGACGCTGACATCAGTACGATACGGGATCGGCTGTATTCGACGGCGCACGCGATCCTCGCACAAGCGGCTCGACAACCTGTCTTCCTACTGAAACGTCGTCTCTTCACGTCGAACCTCGTCGACCGGGCAAGCAGGTGGATGC
>CAZTDC010000884.1:0-1124 GCA_964612165.1 uncultured Salinivenus sp. | reverse complement strand
CCATGATGACCTCTTCTCCGTCCATCACCGCCTGCGTGCCTTCGCTCTCCTCGATAGGGCGGAAGTACGGATAGAGATCCGCGCGCTTGGCCTTCGCGTAGTCCCCCGATGGATCGAAAAACTCGTGACACTTTTCAAACAGCGACGGTTCGTCGCGAGTGTCCGAATCCATCTCCTTCGTTCCAACGAACTCGTGGGGCCGCTTTGGATCAGACATCATAGGCAATGGCGTAGTACGAGAGCGCGTGCGTGACCGAAGCAAAAACGGCCTTCGCTCCGGAAAAGGGAGATTAGCTTCGAGTCTCCATCATATCTAGATAAAGTCGCATCGTCTGCGTCAAAAGTAACACGGACTCTTCTCGCGAAAGAGAACGACTCTCTTTTTGACGGGCGGCTCCTGTACGCGTCATTCGGTTCGCGTTTCCCTCTTTTTTCCTTCAATTTCGGAGGTGAAAGGGCTTCCGAACTGCGTTTGCTCTATTTTGTGAAGCCTTTCACATCTCATCGTCCATTTGCACGCACGGCGTCCGTCCCCTTCCCCGAACGAGCCATTCCCTCCCCGCCAATTCATTAACCTAAGCTTCACACCATTAGATGTGAGCGACATTGGATTCGTTAGAAATCCAACGACCGCCCATCACTGCCGCTCACAGATAAGCCAACCAAAGCGAGGAGAGCATTTTTGTTTTTCGGCCCGAGCAGAACATCCGACCGGCGTCTTGCCCTTAGCAGGGCGATGAAGGAAGACCGGAAAGGCTGGGAAAATCTCAGGGCAATCCCCATTCTCGGTTCCCGGACTCTCCAGACTACTGTTCATCTTCCGACCTACTCAGAGTGAGCCGGGGTGGTCTCTTAGACAGACACGCCCTCCCGTGACGATTTGTCCGGAGCGACAGCAGGAGACAAAGAAAACGCCACTCACCTCCCTACGACCGTCCAGTACAGATCCACGCTCTTCTGGCGCAGATCCCCGAGCGACCCGTCATTTTCGATGACGTAATCGGCCCGGCGGCGAAGCTCCTCCTGCGAGAGCTGATGACCCATCCGCGCCTGCACCTGCTCCCGCGTCACGTCGTCCCGCTCCGTGACCCAGTCGATCCGATCGGCTTTCGGGGCCACCACAG
>CAZTDC010000883.1:0-1127 GCA_964612165.1 uncultured Salinivenus sp. | reverse complement strand
ACTCGCTCGGCATTTCCAAAAGCACGGTCCGCAAGCACGCGACGAACGTGTACGAGAAGATTCAGGCCGACTCGGCGCGGGAAGCCATCGCCTGGGCCTGGCAGAACGGCGTCATGTCCCCAGAAGACCAGAGCTGACCGCAGGTACGAGTCCGTTCAACCATCCTTCTGAACGTTCTGCCCTTTCTCCCGCCACCACCGGACAAAAGTGAGTGATTCGGGCGTTAGCCCCCCGATGATACGGGCCCTATCAGATGGATGTCGTATCGCCCGCCTGGTGCACGCTGGCGCTGCTGCTGCAAACCGCGAGTGGATGAGCAACCAGTGTGCGTCTCACTGCCACGAGGAGGACGCTGCGCCCCCGTCGAATGATGACCCCGAATCGTGGTCGCCCGAATGCCAGACGTACAGAACCATCATCACGGCGAGGATTCCGAGTGGGCCGCCCGCCAAAAACCCTCCAATGTACAGGAGGGCCGCTGAGGACTCCCCGCGTTTCACACGGTTCAGGTACCGGCGCGGGCGAAACTGGGCGAGCCACTCGGAGACGTCGGCAGCGGCCGACGGATACACTAACGCCCAAACCCGGTAGGCCACGTACAGTCCCAGAAGCCCGAGGCCGCCCTTGATGGCCCAGGACTGTGAAAACAGGGCCGTGAGGCCAATGCCGAGGGGTACGAAGGCGACGGCGACGACCAGAAACGCCGCCGCGTGCCAGATCCGGAACGAGCCGGTAGACGATTCGGCGCTCGCCCTCTGCCCGTCGTCGGTCGCCTTCCGGGACGCAGGAGCCGTGCGATTGGCCGACCCGTCCGATTCCGTGTCAGCGGCCCGTGCCTCAATTTCGCTGGCCGTTGCGGCTGCGGTCGCTGACGCGGCCGCCGCGGCGCTGGCAGACGATTTTCCGACGGCCCCGGCGCTGCTGGCGGCTTTGGCTGCTTCGCCCGAGGCGACCGCACTACCTTTGAAGGAGCCCCCGGCCCCGCCGCCCCCCGAGCTGCCGCCCCCCAATCCGCCCAAACTCGCCGCCCCCGAGGCGGGGAACCCTGATACCGTCGGCGTCATCCGGGGGTGGGCCGTTCGACAGCGACAGCGTCCAGGGCTGGCGGTCGCCCGGCGCGAGCCGCC
>CAZTDC010000882.1:0-1128 GCA_964612165.1 uncultured Salinivenus sp. | reverse complement strand
GCGACGACACCACCATAGCGAGTTGGGTTGCGCGCGACGAACTCGCTCGCGAGACAGGCACCCTGCGAGAAGCCGAGCACGATGACCTGCTCGGTCGGGATGCCGGCGTCGTTGGCGCGGTCGATTGCTGACTGGATAGCGGCTACTCCCGAACTTCGGCCGGGTTCGTTGCGCTCGACTGGTGCGGTAAATGGGTTCGGATACCAGGTGTTGCTGGCGGCCTGAGGAGCCAACAGTGCGAGGCCGTCGTGGTGGAACTGCAAGCCAGTCTGTGCGATACTCCGAGCAGTCGCGCCGCGGCCGTGGAGCAAAATTGCGGCCGCTGAGGCGTCGGCGAGTTCTGTCCCGGCGGCGACGAGTTGCTGGTCGCCGTGTGGGTCGTCCTGATTACGATGGGGATTACGCATTGACACGGTATTGGCGGCCCGGCGGCATAAGCGCCACCGCGACGGCGACCCAACCAGATGACACCGCTGTCACCGCTCAGGCCTTCCCGATAGCAGTGAGCAAGGAGAGAAAGAGGATCATCGGCAGTTGGCAAAACAGCAGCACGATAAGCAAGATATCGAACGAGAGGTCGGGACCGTACCGGAACAGCGCCTCTGTAACGAGCCACCAGGCTGTCGAGGCGAACAGAAAGGAGAGCGCGACCAGGACTGAGAGGAGGTCAGTGGGCGCGGCCAGAAACTGGTTGTACCGGCTAACGCCTTCGCTTGCCAGCACGAGTGCCGTGAGAACGACCAGTCCGGCAGTACCGATGACGGCGACCAGCACCACGTCGACGGTGCCGAGTCGGTCCCGAACCGCCGCGAGGACCGACTGATTGAGCGCCAGAAACGGAACCAGCGAGAGAAATAAATACAACGTCGTGAACACCACAATATCTCGGTACTGGCGACTCATACCTACACTCTGGTAGCGGGGGTTATGTATGTTTTATTTCCAGAGATCCCGGTACTGATACCGCGGGCACTCCTACAACAGCTATGACCAGTGCACAACCTGACACGGAGCGTGACCGACGACTGGTGACTGACGGCGGCGGCTACGCCGCCGAACTCCGAGCCAACCGCGCGGAGAAAGACGACTTTTTCGCCGACCACCCGCAGTCACCGATTCCACCGGAAC
>CAZTDC010000881.1:0-1129 GCA_964612165.1 uncultured Salinivenus sp. | reverse complement strand
GTTCGTGAATTACGACTACCCGTTCACCAGTACTAGCGGTTTGGTTCGTCGCAACCGTTTCTCCAACTGTGAGTTGATCAGTCGCTGCTTTGGCCGGATTATCCGCAATCGTCTCAAAGTCCTGTGGACTCGTTTCATTGATATTCACAGTGAGGTCTCCCGCTCGAATTGCGTCGCCGCCGTTGTGAGAGATAACAACGTTATCAGAACTGTTTAATTCTACACCTAATTGTGCTGATGGCTGGTTGTCACCGAGTGAATCACCAAGCCCCAGCACAAACGTTCCAATCACAGCTGCGAGAATTACAGTGATCGCAACCATGAGTATAACTCCTATAACAGGTGACACGCCACGATCGTCGCCCCAGATTGTGTTGATTTTTTGTCTCATTGTAGTATTTTACGACATTCTTTATACTACGAATGTCTCATTTTGAATAAGAACGTGATTGCATATATAACTATGGCTCCAGTTTCCAGAAATGATACTTCTGTTGTGAGAGTGGCAAGCACCTACTCAACTGTGTTTTAGATGTCTGGTCTGAGAGTTACTGGGCCCACAAAGATGTCATGGGACAGTTCACATGGTTATCGACAGGTTCAGTGTTGGCAGTTCTGAAGAGGCTGTACACGGGTCCGCAGGAGTCGCAGGCCCTGTGCGTGATCTCGTACCTGAGCATGAAAATCCACTATTTTGAAACAAAAGGCCAAATGTTGAACGGTTACAATCGGCGTGCACTTGGTGCACGTACTTTTTAGGCTGTAACGCTCCCAAAAGATCATCAGAGTGACCATAGTATATGAGGAATTCTATGACATCCTATGGTCCACCCTATCAGGAGCATATTTAACCAACAAGCGCTGCCGTATTGACCCACTGTTGGTTAAGCGTATGCTACTAGCACAGGATGCATTATCCTGACCCAGAAAGCTACCATTTAGCGATCAGTAACTGTGTCTTCAGTCGAATCATCATAAGCGTCCTCGCCGGCTTCTTCGTCAATATACTGCCAATTTTCAGTATCTAAATGACCTTTGAGATATGCCTCTCCGTCTTCCGTAATCACATACGTTGCATCACTAATTTCTCGGAGTAATCCCTCCTCTTTCAGTGTTTTACATCGCCTAC
>CAZTDC010000880.1:0-1130 GCA_964612165.1 uncultured Salinivenus sp. | reverse complement strand
ATGAAGACCCTCGACGAGTTCAAAACGTTCTACGAGGAGGACCTTGCCGAGGCGATCGCGGACACGAGGCGGGAGCTCGAAGAAACGGATCTCGACGAGATCGGAGAGATGGGCTGTTTCGCGCGTGTGCAGTCGTTTCTGCAGATGTGGTTTTATGTCCTCGTCGGGTTGTTTGCGGTGGCAGCCCCGATTTTGTTGATCACCACGGGGGGCGCTGGGATCGAGGGAGCGATTGCGGGGATCATGGGGGCCTTCTTTCTCGCACTCTTCGGGGGTCTCATCGTGGCGCTTCTTGGGCAGGTATTCGGGGTAAGTTTAAGGGAACGGATGCTCGAAGCTGCTCATGTGGAAAAGATCGTCGAGAAGAACGTAGCGAGGAAAATCGTATCGTTTTTTGGAGACGACTTTTCGCTGGATCCCGACGGACAGATCGAGACGGAGACGATCAATCAGAGTCTCACGTTTCCGAGCCGAGCGGAAGTTGCAATTGGAGAGAGTTATGTGCAGGGCATCGTCGGGGATACCGACGTTGCGTTCTCGGAGGTCAATCTCTACACGAGCGAGATCGCGTCCGGGCAGATTGGGGGGGTACCGGAGGAGCTGGAGGACGAGCACGAGGAGATGCGGAAGATGATGGATAAGTCGGCAGAGAAGGAGGGATTTTTCAGGGGCCTCTACTTTGTGGCCGACTTCCACAAGCACTTTCGGGGGCACACGGTCGTTCGTCCCACGGACGGCGACGACGATCCGGACGAGCGGCTGCAGACCGAGGGTGGGGCGTCGCTCGGGCGCCTGGAGCAGGTGCACCTGGAGGATCCGGAGCTGGAGTCGCTTTACAACGTGTACGGGACCGATCAGCAGCAGGCCCGCTACATCCTCTCGACCTCCATGATGGAGCGGGTGAAGGCCTTTCGCAAGCGGACGGGAAAAACGGTCTATCTGGCGTTTTACAACTCGAATATGCACGTGGCGGTGCCCTATGAGCACGGCTTTCTGGAAGTCCACGACACGCCCTCGATGGAGGCGTTCAGGGCCGATATGAAGGGCGAGAAGGACCTGGACCTCTTGGACAATCTGGTCGATCGGGAGCAGGTCTTCGCGTACTTCAAGGACCTGCGGTTCATTCTGGG
>CAZTDC010000879.1:0-1133 GCA_964612165.1 uncultured Salinivenus sp. | reverse complement strand
GAACGAACGACGGTCGGACATCGGGTTGGATGGCATATCTGGGGCGAACTGGCCGCGTTCACTGGAGAAATAGAGGGGCGTGGTAATAAACGTGTGAAACAGAGGGTGGTTCGCCGCAGGCCCTGAGCGGTATTCCTGGACCACTGGCATCAGGGGCGTTCCAATACGGAGGGACGGCTAACGCGGGCGACGAGGCGGTCGTGACGACGTTGATCGTCACCCTGAGGGCCCGCGTGGCCGGTCGATAGACGACCGACAGTGAACGCGCCACTGCCCATCGATCGGTCCCGGCGCCCGCCGAGTCCGGTCAGTGTACCTCGGTCAACACGGCTGTCCCGTTCGGTTCTTTCCGAATCGGTGTGGCCGATATCGCGGATCCGTTCGGTAGGGGACCGTGACGTCGTTCATGCCGAACGCCATTGGATCACTCGCTGTGGGAACTACTGCGGGCCTGAGACCACGGATTCCGCGGGCGACGGATGTCGTCTGAAAGAACTCTGAGCAGGGGAGGTGACCCGCCTATCGACGATCCGAACACTCGTCCCGGGCCCTCGATGACCACCTATCGTTCATCACCGTACATGGTGAGAAATTTACGTGCGTGGCTCCGTACAGAACGCATAATGGTTGACACCCCGACGCACGATTACAGGCTCGAAGACGGCGAAGATCTGAGTACCGCGATCGTTACGGCGGTCTCGGAAGCGAAGGGTCGAGATATCACTCAGAACGAGTGTGTTCTGTACGATAGCATTGATCCCGATGCGTTGGACGGACTGTTCCGAGCGGACAGCGCCGGAGACTCGATCAAGGTCGAGTTCACCACCCACGACGCGATCGTGGTTATCTGGGGAAACGGTCAGCCTACTATTCAAGTGGAAGACCTCGAAGCTGATCCGAACTACTAGCGATCAGCGGTCCTCGGGACGGGTCGACCGTCGTCTTCGGTGGATGGCTGCCGCTCCGGGGCTCCGGGTAACACCGGACTGATCGTCAGACGGCACACCGGCTGCGAACACGGAGGACCGGCACGGGGCTTGGACCGTCCACCGCGAGAACCAATGCGTCGATCGCTCCCGTCAGAGGTCGTGGTACGACTCCATCGCGGTTCGGTGCGCCTCGGGGATCGGACA
>CAZTDC010000878.1:0-1134 GCA_964612165.1 uncultured Salinivenus sp. | reverse complement strand
AGCCTCGGACTCTGGACGAGTTACTGCGGAAAACACCTGTCGTAGGCGGTTTGTATATCAGATTCTCGGTACTGGAGATATTGGCGAGTGACATCCAGACTTGAGTGTCCCATAATTCGTCGGAGACGTTCGATGTCGATGGGTGGACTTCCGCTCAATTCCTTTCCCCGGACGCTGTGAACAGCGAAGCTATGTCGGAGGGTCTTCGGGACAACGCGGTTGTTCTGTATGCCGACAGCAGTTTCTATCATACTATCTTGGATTCCTGCGTTATCTGCCGCCATTCGGACGATTTTGTTAATTTGACGCGGCCCAATTGATTTTGTGTTGTATCCAACAACGAGGTGTTCAGACTCGTCGGCATAAGGATACTGAGACCGTCCACCCCGGTCAATCCATTCACGCATAGTGTCTCGCATCGAATATGAATAAAATACAGTTCGTTCGGCGTTCGAAGCATTCGAATTCTTGACTTTGGATGTTTTGACCTTGATACTACGCTGGTCTCTGTTCACGCGTCGTAATTTCATCCGCGATACTTCTGACGGGCGACATCCGGTGTTCCAAAGTAATTGGATGACTAGCCGATTTTTTAGATTTTTCGCACCATCAATCAAATCTTGAATCTTATTTTGAGCAATCCAGTGGATGCCACTGTCGTTCTCCTCTTGAGTCTTTGTGCCTTTGTCTATCCATTCTAAGATGTAGTCGTCATCGTCATCAAGATAGCCTAGTTCGGGGTCGATGTGGGCGTTTAGGTACGAACGCACGCCATACCATCGGTGCGACAACGTAGAGTGGGCAAGACCTGCTTCGTCGTCTAGCCAGACGGCAAACAAATCCATATAATCGTTGTTGAGGTCAGTCAAATTGATATCATTATCAATCATAAAAGCATCTAACTGCTCCAGTGCGATTCGTTTCGACTTCGCATTATCGATTGTATTCTTCACCTTCTGCATCTGAAGCCACTGTTCGCCGTTGGGAAACTCATTCCACGTTTTCAGCGTTTTGTACCGTCCAGACATCTCTTATCAGGTAACTCTTGTGACGGTATCATAAGTCTACTTGTTATTTTTGTCTTCCCCGTCGATACGCACGTCCATCGGATCGCCAGACGGATGCGTCTCGCCG
>CAZTDC010000877.1:0-1147 GCA_964612165.1 uncultured Salinivenus sp. | reverse complement strand
GAGCAGCCGCTCACCGGCTCGGCGTCGATCTCGACGCTCGATGCCAGCGTGCACGCTCAGTCCTCGGCCCTGGACGGAGACCTCGGATGGGCGTTTGGGGCACGGCGCGCTCAGCCGGGCCAGTTTTTCAACACCCAAGACCTGAAGGGCAACTACGATCCGCGCTTCCAGGACGTGCAGGGAACCGTGACCTACCGGGCCTCGGATCGGGTGTCCGTGGAGGCTCTTGGTATTTGGGCGGATCACGTCTTCAAGTTCGAACCGAAGGAGCGCACCACCTACTTCGGCGTCATCAGTCTCCGAGACCGAGAGGCAACGGACTTTAAGGCCCTCCGCGCCAACTTCAACGGCGAGCGGCGCGACGGCTATACCACGAAGCTCGGGGGCGTCCGCCTCAATACGGATCTCACAGACCAGCTCCGTCTGGAGCACGATGTTGCATACTTCGGAACGTTAGAGACCGAGAACTTCGACGTGAGCAGTCGAGGAAGAGTGTGTCAGGCAGACCCGACGGCCGGCGATAATCCTGAAAATTGCACGCGCCTCCTCGACGTCACTGAACGAATCCGGTTTGCGGACAACGCGGTGGAGGTGCAGCGCATCACCGGAAGTGGGCACTATGAGTGGGCCTTGGGACGTCAAATTCTCAAGGGAGGGTGGAGCGTGAGAGACATGTACTTCAATGATCGCCTCAATGAGAAAAACATCCTGGAAGGAGAAACGGCAGGCGGGACCCCGTTTCGCACGCGGGTGGATAGTCTCCGCGATCAGGCCACGTTCAACGAGAGGCAAACCGGCTTCTATCTGCAGGATGCCGTCGACGTACTGCCGGAGCGCGACCGGCTCCTCGTCACGGGCGGCGTTCGCGCAGACTACTACTCGTTCAACGACGAATGGACGGTGTCGCCTCGGCTCTCGGCACGCTTTCTGTACAACGATCAGCTTACCCTCAACGGCTCTTGGGGCATCTACCATCAGCAGCCCACATACCGCGAGCTTCGGGGCACGCCGACAGACACGCTCGGCATTTCCGATCTCCTCAATCGGGACCTCCAGTCGCAGCGCTCGATGCAGTTCGTCCTGGGTGGCGAGTACTTCTTCCCCGACAACCGGCTTTACCTGCGGGCCGAGGCGTACTACAAGGACC
>CAZTDC010000876.1:0-1147 GCA_964612165.1 uncultured Salinivenus sp. | reverse complement strand
TCGACCTTCTGCCAGAAGAAATCGCTTTGATTGACCGTCCCCTCGCTCGGGAAATAATACCAAGTGCTAAGGATCAATGTGCAGGTTTGGCAATTTGCCAGAGAGAACTTCTGCTCTCTCTGAAACGCTTCCTGCCATGTACAATCTTCCCGAGATCACCGAACCAGTCGAAAAGCTCAAGCGGCTCGTTCGCAAAGAACGAGACGCTCAGATCCAACGCCGCTTCAAGATGCTTCTTCTCTTGAAGACCGGTGAGGCCGAGAGCCGAAGCGCGGCCGCTCGCCAGTTGGATGTCCATCGCAATACAATTGCCGATTGGCTTTCGCTCTACGAAGAAGGAGGCCTCGAAAAGATTCAAGAGATCGACGATCCGGGACCGGAGCCGGGCCAAGAGTCGATTCCTCCCGGCGTAATGGAGGTCTTGAAAAAGCAACTTGCCGAGCCGGAGGGCTTCGGCAGCTACACCGAAATTCAGCAGTGGCTCGTCGAGGAGCACGGGGTGGAGCTTCCCTATTCGACGGTCCATGGCATTGTTCGCTACGAGATCGGCGCTAAACCGAAGGCTCCTCGGCCCAGCCATCCAAAAAAAACCAGCAAGAGCAAGTAGAATTTCAGGAAGATCTTCCCAGTTGCCTTTCGGGCCTGGAGGAAAGCCAGCCCGTGCGCCTGTTTTGCCAGGACGAATGTCGGATTGGACTGATGCCGATCACAAGACACCGGATTACCCTCCCTGGGGTCAAACCAATCCAGACCATGGGGCCCGGCTATGAGTACTTCTATCTTTACGGAGCAGTTGAGCCAGAGACTGGACAGCGATTTTTCACCGAGCACGAGCGGCTGAACAGCGACTGCTTTCAGGTCTTCTTGAACCGGTTTGCGGAGGCATTTCCCCGAAGCCACAATGTCATGGTTCTGGACAACGGCCAGTTTCACAAGGCGAAGAAACTCTCAGTCCCGAGAAACGTCGAGCTGATTTTTCTTCCTCCATACAGCCCGGAGCTCAACCCAGTTGAGCGGTTCTGGCAGGATCTGAAAGACCAGTTGGCCTTCAATTTCTACGAGCATCTGTCGATCCTTCGGCAGAAAACCCGAATAGCTCTTTCCCGCTACACCGACAAGGCGATTGCCTCCCTGACCGGATACGACT
>CAZTDC010000875.1:0-1151 GCA_964612165.1 uncultured Salinivenus sp. | reverse complement strand
CTACCGAGGTGAATCCATTGGGGAGTCGGCGATGACGGCCCAATACGTGTCAACTGTCCTGAAGCGCCACGCCGAGAGCGCCGGGCTCGACCCGGAGGCCTACTCGGCCCACTCCCTGCGGGCGGGCTTCATCACGCAGGCAATCCGGGCCGGGAAAGCCGAGCGGCGCGTCAAGGAGCACTCCGGCCACGCCTCGTGGGAGACCTTTAACCGGTACGTTGAGGAAGCCGGGACCTTTCAGGACAATCCTGCGGAGGATATTGGGCTCTGAAAAGGAAGGCCTCGCTCTTTATCGGCGGCACCTCCTGACTTGGCGGAACCTCCAGCGCCGACAAACACCTTTCACTGTCGGATAGATTGAGGTGTCTAGTCGTAATCTCACTCTGGTCAGGCTTCGCTCTGATTTCCCTCTCTGCTTTTCATTTCCGGTAGAAGCTCGCAATACACTTCGCGCTGCCCCGATGAGCTTCGCGCCAAATCGAAAGGCTCGGCAAGATTTTCTACTGCCCAATCAAGAAAAACCGGTTGATCGACGACACCGATGGAGCCAGGCCGCACCGGTGCGTCGAGACCCTCTGCTGGACCAGTGCCGAGGAGCGGGCCGGCAAGACCGTTCACCTCACCTACCGTTCACCTGAAGTCATTTCCCGCAGGGTAGCGCGCGAAACTGTTTCGGGTTGCAGTCTCTACCGACCGCAAGAGTTACATTGTGACCAATGACCTCGATCAAACCTACAGGACCGACACTAAAGGAGTGTGCCGTTCGCTTGGCTGTCGAGCAGTTTCACCGCGAGCCCAAGCAAGTTACCGGCATCGAACAGTGTTAATGCCGATCTGCTCGAATGCAACGAAATCATATCGGGTGTGCAATGTTGGTCTGGGCTCGAATGAAGCAGATTGCCGAGCAGACCACCCAAACGATCTATCAGGTAAAGTTCGGACAGCTATCGGACTATCTGATTCAGCAGTCGAAGCCCCCAAGCGTCCCTTTTGCGTAATTCCTAAGTAAATGAAGAGAGAAGAGGATAGTGTTGTTCTTCCCAAACCGGCCCTGTGGTCTCTGAAGGCGGGTGACTTGATCCATTCGGCGGCGAGAATTTTAAGATGCAATCGCCCTGACGCACAGGACAGACGGTGGAAAGAAGAGAAAA
>CAZTDC010000874.1:0-1151 GCA_964612165.1 uncultured Salinivenus sp. | reverse complement strand
TGGATCTCGTCTCCACGTATGGCGACTACGACGGCTCGCCCCACACCGACGACAGTCCCCGCCTCCTCCTCTATGCACGAAAACCCGCCTGATCCCCCGTGCTACCCCCCCAGTTGGCCTCGGCTCCCCTCTGAAACCGGAGCCATTTGACAGGAAAAGCATGACCCAGGAATTTCTGATCGATGATTCGAGAAACGGGGCGACCGATTGGTTGAAAAAGATGCTCTCTCACTTGTATGCTCCTTTCCTCCGGGTAGAAACTGCCCCGGCTGGAGAGACCCCTCATGAATCATAACTCGTGACGATTCTCGCCTCCCTCCCTTCACGCAATCACACCGCGAGAATCGCGTCGTCCTCTTGAACAAACCTCGCCTTCCCTCCACTCATGGACGCTGCTCTTTCCTACGCCGAAGACCGCTTCGACCGATTTGTCGGCGAGCTCGAAGACCTCCTGCGCATCCCCTCCGTCAGCACCGACTCGGCCTACGCCGACGACGTGAACCGCGCGGCCAAGTGGCTAGCCGACCACTTCAATGAGATCGGCATGGCTGAGAGTGAGGTCGTCGTCACCGACGGCCATCCCATTGTTTATGCCGAGCACGTCACCGGCGAGGACAAACCCACGGTCCTCGTATACGGCCACTACGACGTGCAGCCGCCCGACCCGCTCGTGGAGTGGAACAGTGAGCCGTTTGAACCGACGCGCCGCAACGGGTCCATCTATGCGCGCGGCGCCTGCGACGACAAGGGACAGATGTTTATGCAGGTCAAGGCCGCCGAGGCCTACCTTCAGGGCGAGGGCGAGCCGCCGGTCAACCTCAAGTACGTGATTGAGGGCGAAGAGGAAACCGGCTCGATGGCCATCGGTCCGTTCATTGAGGAAAACGCCGACCGCCTGGACGCGGACATCGTCCTCATCTCCGACACGGCGATGTTCTCCGAGGACACCCCCTCCATCACCTACGGCCTCCGCGGCCTGGCCTACGCCGAGATTACGCTCCAGGGCCCAAACCGCGACCTCCACTCCGGCAACTACGGCGGCGCGGTCGACAACCCCGCCAACGCCCTGGGCCGCCTCATCGCGGGCCTCCACGATGAGGACCATCGAATTGCCATCCCCGGCTTCTACGAGGACGTGGTCGACCTGACGC
>CAZTDC010000873.1:0-1151 GCA_964612165.1 uncultured Salinivenus sp. | reverse complement strand
CGGGCCGTCTCTGTCGCCGACGCCGATGAGGAACTTACGACTCGGGAGGCTGCCGACCTTCTAAACGTATCCCGTCCTCATCTCACTCAGCTCTTGAAGGAAGGGAAGATTCCTTCTCGAAAGTCGGGGCCCACTACAGCGTCTATCGGCGGAACGTGCTAACCTACAAGTCCAAGCGCCGGGAGGAAGCGGTGGAAGCGATGCAGGAGCTCACCCGCTTGAGCCAAGAGCTCGGGCTCTACGACTGATCATGTTCGACGAAGCTTCCTGCGTTCGCTGACGTAGCGCTCGGGCCAAACGGTCCGTTTTTCTTCCGGGACTGTTTCCTGCGATCCTGTCGGCGGACAAGCTACGACTTCTCGTGGGCTGAGTAGGGAGCATGACACTGTCTCCGGCGGCCGGTTTTAGGGACCGCCGACGCCGATTCCACCGATGGCAGCAACCCCGACAGCCAAGTTGCACTAGAGCCTTTCGCCCAGACGATGATCGTTGAGGTTTACCATCGGCAACACTCTCCAAACGACGCCGGATACGATGTTTTCGAGGAGCGGCCCGACGTGGCCTGGGCCAACCGAGAGGAGGAATACGAACGCTCGGCGACCGTCGACATCCAGGCAAGCGACCACCGTGACGCGCTGAGGCGAGTCCTTCGCATTATGCGCCACAAGCCGTCAACGGCCGATTCTGGCGCCGTGGTGAAACTGTGCCGCGACAGCGTTCGCCGCTCGTCGATCGGTGACGTTTTCGTAGTCGACGGGGTGGCCTACGAAGTGCAAGACGGGGGATTCGAGCGGATTTGAGAGATCACTTCGATCTTTGAGCGAACCTCTCGCCAATCAGTCTGTCCACGTCTGCGATGCGAACGTTCTCTACTCCGCGCAGCTGCGGGACTTTTTGGTCCGGCTCGCCCTCGGTGAGGTCGCCTGGGCTCACTGGACAGAGCAGATCCACAAGGAATAGATGACGCTCTGGCGACCGCGGTCCGGGTCGGAGCTGACCACGTCGTCTCGTCCAGAATGCGGGACTTCCCGGCCATAGAACTGGAGGCCTGGGGCCTGGAGCCGACCGACCCAGATAAGCTTGTTTCAGGACGGTCCTCAGATGGAGTAATGGAGGTGGCACATGCGCACCGCCAGTCCTGACTCGCCCCC
>CAZTDC010000872.1:0-1153 GCA_964612165.1 uncultured Salinivenus sp. | reverse complement strand
TGTAGGTTCAGCTTGCGGGCCGGGAGGTGCGGGCACGCCTCGCGGGCATCGTCGCAGACCGTTACTACCACGTCGAACGTGCGGTCGCCGAACGAATCGATCGTTTTCGACGAGTGGTCCGACAGGTCAATGCCCAGTTCGTCCATTACCTCAATCGCAAGCGGGCGCACCTCCGTAGCTTCCGTCCCCGCGCTGAAGACCTCGTACCGGTCGCCGTAGCGGTCGCGGAGCAGCCCCTCGGCCATCTGGGAGCGGGCCGAGTTGTGGGTACACAGGAAAAGAACGGTGTCGCGGGCCATGATCGATCAATCAATTGCTGAGTGAGGATGCTGATCTGTGCGTCCGAATAGAAAATTCCCTCCCCGGCTGAAAGAACGGAACAGGAACGGGAGCAAGAGTGGACTTCAGAACCGCAAATACGGGATTGGGAATTGCAACTGAAGCGTCTGCCAATCAATCAGCTCACGGGTGGGTATGGTTTCTCCCAAACAGAAAACGCCGGACGCCCCAGAAATGAGTCGGGGACGCCCGGCGTACGCGCGAGCTGGTGCAGACACGTTCGCGGAAGCGCCTACTGGAACATCCCGACCTCGTCGGAGAAGGTCCAGCCCTTCGCCCAGTTGCTTCCACTCGGGTCGAAGGCGCCCTTGTAGGTCACCTGCTCGAAGCCGCTCGGCGGCGTCTGTCCGCCACTGACGTCGTTCTGCGGAATCACGCCGACCGTCTGGAAGGGGCTCGACGAAAGGTCGCGAGAGAGGCCCGGATCCTCATAGGTCACCCCGTAGGCTTCGAGGCTGTCGGCCACCTCGGCGCCCCAGTCGCCGTCGTTCTCGACGAGATCCACAAAGGGATTGTTGGGGTCCTGAACCGATTCGAACTTCCAGGTGATGCTGCTCTCGACGGTCAGGTTGCCCTCTTCCCAGCGCGTGCGGCTGTCGACGGTCCCATCGATGTCCTCCACTTCGATAAACTGAAGCGGATAGTCGTAGAAGATGGAGTTGTAGTAGTTGCCGGCAAAGTTATCTCGCAGCTTCAGACCGATGTCGCCCGCGCCGTTCGGGCCGGAGCCGATGTACGTGGCGTTGTAGATCTGGGGATCGGCAAAGGGCTCATCGCCTTCATCGCTGCCCCCGTAGCCCGAGTCTCCGCTGTC
>CAZTDC010000871.1:0-1158 GCA_964612165.1 uncultured Salinivenus sp. | reverse complement strand
CTCCCGGTAGCTGTTCCGAATGGCGTCGGCCATCTCCGGGGGCACCTCCGCATTGCGGATCTGCGCGCGGATTGCCGTACCGGTGGTCTCCAGCGACTGACGATCCTCCGCCATCGCGTCCAACTGCGTCTGGATCCGATCGGGAAGGTCGTTGTGGGCCAGGAAGCGCCGGTAGGCCGTGGCCGTGGTTGCAAACCCGTCGGGGACGCGGACGCCTTTCTTCTTCAGCGCGCCAATCATCTCGCCGAGGGAGGCATTCTTTCCGCCAACGCGGTCGACGTCGCCAGCGTCGAGGGTGTCAAAGGGACGAACGAGCGTGTCGGTTTGCGGAGGGGACGTTGCGTGTGGCATGGGCGGAGCATGAGATGGATGGAAGAGGGCAAACCTATGCGCGTGGACTTGCACGACTGGGGGGACAGATACCGCAACTCCCGGGACGCTGCTGACAGGTGCGTCTCCAGCGGACGACTCGGTCTGCGTCGCTTCCCAGTGGCCGACCGGTTGCAGGGAAAACGGAGCATGTGCGCTCGTCGCCCCCGCTAAGTCATCTGTGCAAGTTCACTGGTTGCGAAAATTAGCAGCGCTAGGGAGAGGTGAAAGCGCTTCCGCAAAATGTCACAAGTTCGTCGAGAACGAAAGATCCGTCCAACCACGCCTAACGCCGTCCGGGCCCCTTTCCCCGAACAAACGTACTTCTCTACGAACGGGCGGTCGTCTCTTCGGAGGACTGGAACGCACGCCACACCAGCCACAGGCCGAGGGCCACGGCGGGCACGCTGAGGAGCTGGCCCATGCTCATGCCGAGGGGCAGGTCCAAGGCGAAGTGGGCCTGCTCGCGCTTGAACACCTCCAGCACGATGCGCACCCCGAAGACGAGGGTGAAGAAGAGCCCGATCAGTAGTCCCCGCGGCGTGTCCTCGCCCCACTTTCGGTACAGGCTCCACAACAGGGCAAAGATGGCAAGGTAGGAGATCGACTCGTACATCTGGACGGGATGGAGCGGAACAGCCTCAATGTCGGGGCGCAGGCGGGCGGCCCGCTCGAACACCACGCCCCAGGGCAGATCGGTGGGTACCCCGAGGATTTCGGAGTTGAACAGGTTGCCCAGCCGGATGAAGCTGCCGGTGAGCGCGACGGGGGCGGCCAGGCGGTCGAGCA
>CAZTDC010000870.1:0-1165 GCA_964612165.1 uncultured Salinivenus sp. | reverse complement strand
TGAGCTGCGCCGTCGAGTCGTTGTACTGCTGATCGTCAATCGTCAGCGTGCTCTGCGAGACGGTCGCCGTCTCACTATCAATGATCTGCTCGGCGGTGTCCGTCGAGACCGTATCTCCGGGGGCGTACGTCCCGCTCAGATCAGCCGTCCGCACGGTGTGGGCGGTGTGATCGCCGGGGAAGCCACCGGCATCTTCGACAGGCACCACGAGTTCGCTGTCGCCCTGTTCGAAGCTGGCATTCCCGGCCACGATGAGGTCACCATTCTCCTCGTAGGTGACCAACACCTCGCCGTTCACGTTGGCGGCGACATCCACGACAACCGCCGGCGCAGTCGGATCGGCGCTTGTGAGTGTCGTCGATGCGGTCGCTTGCTCTGCGAAGACCGCATTTGCCTCTGCTTCTTCCACCGTGACGGTGGTACTGTCCTGATCCTGTTCGCTCACGACCGTCAGCTCACGGTCGCCAACGTCGCCAATCTGCGTGTCCCACGTGAGCGCGACGGTGTCGTTTGCACCGGATGTCAGCGTGAGTTCCTCGCTGTCGACGACGGTCTCGCCGTCAACGCGGAGGTCGATCGCCTGCGTGTTCGAGCGGTTTCCGGTGTTGTCGATCTCGGCTTCAACGGTGACCGGATCGCCCTCACCGACACTGTCTGGCGCATCCGTAATGGTCACCTCGAAGTTCGGCTCCCCGTCGAGGATGTCCTCGGGCACCTGCAGGACGACCTCGCCCTGGTCGCCACTGCTCCAGTCGACGGTCGTGTCATCGACCGTGTTCCCGTCGACCGAGGCGATCGTGGCGATCGTCCCTTCGACCCGGAACTCGACTTGGCCGTCAGCTGGTTCGGCAATTTCGAGCTTCTCGTCGAAGTTCTGTGGGCCGCCGAAGCTCCCATTTCCTGCAACGAGCGAATCCTGCTGGGTCCGCTCGCCGTCGCCGTTCATGTCGCCATAGACCGCGACCTCAAGCTCTTGATCGACGGACGCACCGTCCTCAAGTTCAATCTCACCGTAGTAGGTCGCTGGCGGATCACTTGACTGGGCCGCCACGCCAGCAACTGGCGCGATGGTGAACCCAACCGTGATTAATACCGCCATGAGCACCGCCCTCGTGGGTTGGTTAATCATTGTATGAATGGTGTGTATGAATGAAATATGGTGGAT
>CAZTDC010000869.1:0-1166 GCA_964612165.1 uncultured Salinivenus sp. | reverse complement strand
ATCGTGTAGTCGTCGACGGTACGGATGGGCGTGACCTCCGCGGCCGTGCCGGTGAAGAAGAGCTCGTCGGCCGTGAGGAGGGCTTCCCGGGGAATCTTCTTCTCCTCGACGGTGTAGCCGAGGTCTTCGGCCAGCGTGATGATGGAGTTGCGCGTGATGCCGGGGAGGATGGACACGCCGGAGGGAGCCGTGTGGAGCGTGCCGTCCTTCACGACGAACAGGTTTTCTCCACTGCCTTCGGCCACGTAGCCCTCGGTATTCAGCATAATGCCCTCGATTTTGTCGTTCTTGATCGCGTCCATCTTGACGAGGGACGCGTTCAAGTAGTTGCCCCCGGCCTTGGCCATGGCGGGAAAGGTGTTGGGGGCCATGCGATTCCAGCTGGCCACCTCCACGTCCACGCCCTGTTTGAGGGCCTCCTCCCCGAGGTACTCGCCCCATTCCCAGACGGCGATGAACGTTTCGACGGTGTTGTCGAGCGGGTTGACCCCCATCGGGCCTTCACCTCGGAAGGTGACGGGGCGGATGTAGCACTCGCGCAGGCCGCTGCGCTCGATGGTGTCCACGACCGCCTCGTTCAGCTCGTCGAGGGAGTAGGGGATCTCCATGCGGTACACCTTCGCCGAGTCGATCAGGCGCTGCATGTGCTCCTCGAGCCGAAAGACGGCAGATCCTTGCTCGGTGTCGTAGCAGCGGATGCCCTCGAAGACCGAGGACCCGTAGTGGATGACGTGCGAGAGGACGTGGATCTGTGCATCGTCGTGGGAGATAAATTCTCCGTCGAACCAGATGTCGGGCTCCATGGCGGCGTGGGTCGGGGATCGGTGATTGGGTAGCGAACCGGGAAAAAAACGAGGCCCGGGGGGAATGGTTCGCTCCACTCAGCCCCCCGCAGCGACTTCTTCGCGAAGACGGCGTACACGCACCTGTAACTGTGGGGCCCGGCGCCGTCGGGTCCACGCCATGCGCCCGATCGTCCACAGAATCTTGGCCGATGCCTTGATCGTGCCCTGGATGGTGCCGGTGATTTTCGAGACGCCCACGCGTCGCCGATAAGAGACCGGGACTTCTTCGATCCGCAGGCCGGCCTCCGCGGCTTTGATCTGCATCTCGATGGTCCAGCCGAAGGTCTTGTCCTGCATGTCCAGCGCCATCAGGTCGCGGAA
>CAZTDC010000868.1:0-1166 GCA_964612165.1 uncultured Salinivenus sp. | reverse complement strand
GTGGCGCTCGGCCTGGGCATTTTGCTCGTCGATCTGTTCGCAATCAGCTTCGAGTCGCCCCTGGCCTACGCCGTGCTCCTGCTGGCCACCGGCGTGGCGCTGCTCGGCTACTACTTCATCGAGCGCGACAACCCGGAGGCCTTCAACGGCCAATCGGACGGTTCCCCTTCCCAGCAGAAGCGATCGGCGGCTGAATCGGTGCATGATCCTGAGCTGTAGTGCCGCGCATTCTCCTTCGGCGGGACTGAGGGTTCCGTTCTGCGTAGCCCGGGCTGCGCACGGAGGCCGAGGGGATCTGTCCGTCAGAGGAGAGGAGCTTTGAAGAAGGAAGATGTGCGACCTGTTTTTTCTGAACAATCGTCGCGGATGTAGCGCCCCAAACGACTTCTATTGATCTTTGCAATAGTTGCGTGCGTCAGCGTATATATTCCGAAAAGTATCTCCACGACGACCACGCCCACGTTCGGTCCACTGTCTTTTTCGCCTCTTTTTTCGTGGACCGTCCAGCGTGTTGAGGCACACGCGGAGGGAGGTTTTTTGTCTCAATCCTCCGCTGGGCTTGATCTCATTTCTTTCGTCTAACGCACGCCGTTCTGAATGAAACGATTTTCGGTTTTCGCTTTCGTTGTTCTTTTCTCTTTCCTTTCCACCCTACCTGCGTCTGCGCAAAATACGTCCGCTCCGGTCGTCGAAGGCACCCTCGTGGGCCACGACGAAACGCCGACGCAACAGGCCCACGTCCGCGTCGAGGTCCCCGACCTGGCAAAAAACGTGAAGCTTCGCACCGACGCCGCTGCGGAAGACGGATCGTTTCGCGTGCCGATTGATACCGCTGGAATTGTGATCCTCCGGTTCATGGGCACAAATCATCAGTCCGAGGAGGTCGTCACGTACGTCCGCCCGGAAACGACCATTGAACTGGACGTCCGACTGGGGACGCCCGCCTACGCCGGGTCCTTCTCTTCCCTTCGGCTCATCGGCGATTTCAATGACTTCTCGATGCGACGGGGCGCGCGTCCGATGCGCGAACAGTCGGATGGGACGTTCGCAGCGACAGTGCCTGCGCCCGGCGATTCGGCGTCCTACCAGATCCTGGGAGCCGCTCGCGCCCCGACGGGGTTCCCGGTCCCCATTCAGGGGACGCAGGAAGACGCTGTCGTCTTCGA
>CAZTDC010000867.1:0-1169 GCA_964612165.1 uncultured Salinivenus sp. | reverse complement strand
GGGGCCGACGCGGTTCTCCTCATTGCTACGGCACTGGATGCGGGACAGCTGTCAGAGCTCCACCACGCCGCGACCGAGCTGGGACTGAACTGCCTCGTGGAGGTGTACAGTCAAGACGACCTCGACAAGATCGACTGGAATCAGGTACAGATTCTGGGCGTCAATAATCGCGACCTTACCACCTTCGACGTCGACATTGAAAACTCGCTCCAGATCTTTGAGAACGTGCCCCGCAGCGTCGGCCGCGTGGCGGAAAGTGGCCTCAGCGATCCGGAAACGCTCGTCCGTCTCCGCAAGGCCGGCGTGAACGGCGTGCTCATCGGCGAGCACTTTATGCGGGCCGAGAAACCGGGTGACGCCCTGGCCAATCTGCGCGACCGAGCCAAAACCATTGCCTACGAACGAGCGAAGTGAGCATGGACTCACGAGCGCCTAGTGGGTTAGAGACTCCCCCACCTCTTTAAGCCGCTCCGTCCATCCTCCCCCACTTTCAAACCCATCGAATCATGGACATCGAACTGAAAGTTTGCGGCATCACCGAACTGGAGGACGCACGGTACCTGGCCGGTGCTGGGGTTGACTACCTCGGCTTCATCCAACACGAGGAGAGCCGTCGCTACGCTCCGCCCTCCCTCGCCAGCGACATTATCGAGTGGGTCCACGGCCCATCGCCCGTCGGTGTCTTTGTTAACGACGGTGCGGCTGAGATTAACGAGGCCGTCGAGAAGGCCGGGTTTGAACTCGCCCAGCTTCACGGCCAGGAACCGCCGCATGTCGTGGAGCAAGTGGACTGCCCCGTCATAAAGGCGATCCACGTCCGGAACGACGCCGCTCCGGAACAGCTGCGCACCCTCTTCGAGCGCTACGAGGACGAGGCCGACTACTTCCTCCTCGATACCCATGATTCCAGCGTCTGGGGCGGCACCGGCGAGTCGTTCAACTGGCGGCTAGCCCGCGATTTCTCCGACGAGTATCCCCTTTTCCTCGCCGGCGGCATCGACGCCGACAACGTGCGGCGCGCCGTCGAGACCATGCGCCCCTACGCCGTTGATCTCTCTAGTAGCATCGAAGACGCGCCCGGCGAGAAGAGCTTCGCCAAGATCGATGCGTTTATGGAGGCGTTCCGCTCCGTGCAAAGTGACTTGGCTGAAGAATCAGCGTCGTAGTCC
>CAZTDC010000866.1:0-1171 GCA_964612165.1 uncultured Salinivenus sp. | reverse complement strand
GAAAACGATCAGAAGAACTCTTCGCTGAGAAGTGCCGTTCTCTTCAGTCATCAGAGGTCGGAGGTCGGGAGCGAGAAATCAGTGAACGGAGCTACCGGGGTCGTGCGTATTCCACATTTCGGATCTGAGCCGAAAAACCATGCGATACGCAACACGCAATACGGCTCGCTGAAAGCGGACACACGCGCCGGACACTACGCAGCTTCCAGCGACGATTCTTTCGCGTCTACGGCCCCGTCCGCTTCCTCAATCCGGCGGATGAATTCGTCTTCGAGCGTATCGGCCTCCATCTCATTCGAGAAATTGTCGTAGGTCCCGTCGTAGAGGAGCTTGCCTTCGTGCAGGAGACCGAGGTCGTCGGCGAGCAGATTGACCTCGTCCATCCGATGGGTGGAGAAGAGCACGGTTTTCCCTTCGTCTCGGCTCTGGCGCACAAGTCGCATGATGCTGCGCGCCGCAATCACGTCGAGCCCGGCAGTGGCCTCATCGAAGACGATGATGTCCGGATCGTGGATCATCGTGCGGGCAATGCTCACCTTCTGCCGCATGCCGGTCGAGAACTTTCCGATGCGCCGGTCGGCAAAGTCGTGCATGTCGAGCAGGTCGAAGAGCGCGTCGCGTCGCTCCCGGAAATCGGCCTCCGACACCCCGTGCAGGTCGGCGTAGTAGCGCACCAGCTCGTTGGCCGTGAGGCGGTCGTAGAGGCCGGTGCTGCCGGTCAGAAAGCCCAGGCGCTCGCAGACGGCCTGGGGCTCTTCGGTCACGTCCAGGCCATCGACCGTCACGGTGCCTTCGGTGGGCGCGAGCATCGTCGCAATGGTGCGAAGCGTGGTCGTCTTGCCCGCCCCGTTGGGACCGAGAAGACCGTACACCCGGCCGGGTTCGCACGTGAACGAGATGCCATCGACCGCGTTGATCGTGTCGCCCGTAAACTGCGGGCCCATCTCCTTCTTCTGCTGGCGCGAGAGGGTGTACGTCTTCGAGAGGTTCCTGACCTCAATCATATCGATCTGTGGACACGTGCGAGAGGAGCTATCGGATGCGAAGAGAAGCGTCGTGCCATGCTTACGATTCGCAGTGTACGGCGGACGCTGGACAATTGGAAGCTTCTTTTGACGAGCGGACGCATCGTGCGATGAATGGAAAATGAGAATTATGGACCAGCCCTGAG
>CAZTDC010000865.1:0-1176 GCA_964612165.1 uncultured Salinivenus sp. | reverse complement strand
CGCCGGTACGGCGCCACGCGCATGGTGATCTTTGGCAGCGCCGTGGACGATCCGGAGCACGCCCGCGACCTGGACCTCGCCATCGACGGGGTGGAGGGATGGACCATCTGGGAGCTTGCAGGGAAAATCGAGCGAGCCCTCGATATTCCCGTCGATGTCATTCCCCTCGACCCAAGCCCGTTCACCGAACTCGTTGAAAAGTATGGAAAAGAGATCAGGCTTCAGCAGTCCGGAGAGGCTGAAAGAGGAGATTCGCACCGAGTTGCAGAAGATGGAGGGGACCGTCAAAGAAATTGAAAAGCTGCTTCGGGATGTTGAACAGAGGGAGCCCGACGTAAGGGAGCGCGCCGCCGCGGGGCAGTTTCTTGGGTCGGTCTACATGGGGATTGAGAACATCCTGGAACGGATTCTCAAATTTCGGGGTCAAGAGGTGCCTTCTGGAGACCGGTGGCACGTTGAACTCTTTGAGCGATTTTGTTCGCACTCGGAATCTGCGCTGCCGGTGTTTTTTGAAGGCCGCTGGATTGACCGAACCGACAGCTTTCGCCGATTCCGTCATGTGGTTCATCACGGCTACGCGCTTGAACTGGAATGGGAGCGCATGCGGGTCGGGCTGGAGGAGGCGCGTCCGGTTTTCGATCGCTTTCGGGAGCAGGTCGAACAGTTTCTCAGTGATCTCAACGAGGACGGCGCATGACGGATGGGGAAGCGCTTGAGCCTACTGATACGTGAACGGGTTGGTAAAGACGATTCTCGCTAACAGCACACCACGGTCCTCCCCTTATGGAGAATATCCTACCCGTGCACGGATCAGTATACTCATGAAACCACTCCCTCCGTCGCTCCCGGACATCTGGGAGGTCCCACTTGATGGGAGATCTCAGATGTCCAGGAGCTCATCCATCCAACCGATATGACCTCTTCACACAGTTGGATGGGAACTCAACGGCGAGAGTGATTCCTGGGTTAATGCGATTGCTTTGGGCAATGCCGGTATCTATGCGATGGCACCGTCGCTACGCTATGGAACCATAGCTAAGCTATGGTAATGTCGTCGTTGAGGTACACGTCCTGAATGGCGTTCAGGATCTCGACGCCGTCCTCCATCGGCTTCTGGAAGGACTTGCGGCCGGTGATGAGGCCCATGCCGCCGGCGCGCTTGTTGATGACGGCCGT
>CAZTDC010000864.1:0-1177 GCA_964612165.1 uncultured Salinivenus sp. | reverse complement strand
GGGACACAGTGGAGCCCGCCGACCCCGACGGATTCGCGCGCCGCCTCGCCGACGGTGTGAACGAGTTGATGGCAGATCCGGGCCGACGGGAGACGATGGCCGCCGCCGCACGGAAGCGAGTGGAGGAGCAGTTTAGTTGGCGCGCCATCGCGGAGCAGACGCTTGTGTTTTACAAGAATCTGCTGGACGGGTAGGAGAGAGACACTTTTCGTTCACGACCGGGCGAGGATTCCGTCCGGCCCAACCATTTCTTACCAATCATGCATCGGGATTACGAGCAGTGGTGGAGCCCTCGCCTCAACCGCACCATGGAACTGCTCGTCTTCGGGCATGCCGGTACGCCCATCCTGGCGTTTCCGTCGAGCGGTGGGCGCTTCCACGAATGGGAGGACTTCGGAATGGTCGAGGCACTCGCTCCGCAGCTTGAGGGCGGGCAAAATCACCTCATCTGTGTCGACTCGGTGGACCGGGAGAGCTTCTACAACGACCACGTTCATCCCCGCGTGCGCATCCTCCGGCACCAGCAATACGAGGAGTACATCCTGAAGGAGGTTCTGCCGTTCATTCACAACCGAACGGGGCACGGGTTTACCATCGCCGCCGGGGCGAGCTTCGGAGCTTATCACGCCCTCAACTTCGTTTGCAAGCAACCCTGGGCCTTTGGTAAGCTCATTGCCCTCAGCGGGGCCTTCGACATTCGGTCGTTCCTTGACGGCTACTACGACGATGACGTCTACTTCAGCAATCCGGTGGACTACCTACCCGGTCTCAACGATCAAGGCACCCTGCAGGCCCTTCGCAACACCCACGTCATCCTCACGACGGGCGAGCACGACCCCTGCCGGGAGGCTGTGGAGCACATGAACGGCCTTCTTCACAATAAAGGAGTGGGTCCGCACCTTGAGCGTGTCGAGGGGGCCTTCGGGCACGACTGGCCGTGGTGGACGGACCAGATTCAGCGTCACGTGGGATAATTCTCCGTTTCTGAGAAATGTTTTACGCTTCTGGTGCGTAGAATGGGGGTTCCACGTGTTTCGCAGGGCGAGAAGGCGGAAGAACTGATCGCCAGCTCCTTTTTGATTGACAAGTTTTCCCCATGACCAGTACTCACCGCATCGGTATTCTCCGGGGCGTGGAGACGACGTTTCCGGAGGCGCTCGTTCCCCACATCAACGAT
>CAZTDC010000863.1:0-1178 GCA_964612165.1 uncultured Salinivenus sp. | reverse complement strand
GTGAAAGGAATCGCAGAAGGCCTCGGCATCGATCCGTCCGCCGTCCGCAGCCCGACATTTACCATCCTGCATACTTACGACGAGGGCCGTCGCCCGCTCTACCACTTCGACGCCTACCGCGTCCAGACGGCCGACGAGTTCGTGGAGCTCGGGTTTGAGGAATACGTGTACGGAGAAGGCATCACCTGCATCGAGTGGGCCGACCGCGTCGAGTCCCTCCTTCCACCGCACTCGATCCACCTCACGCTCACGCACCTCGACCCCAACCGGCGCCGCATTGCCCGGCGCCCTTCCGACACCTCACCTCAAGAGGGTGTCGAGGGGTAGCCGACGGGATTGGTCTCGGAAAGACCTGGGGCGATCCTCTATTCGTCCGCCCGTGCCTGCCCGTACCGCCACGCGAGGTAGGCCATGAAACCCGCCCCGGTGCGCAGGGTCTCTTCGTCCACGGCGAACTGCGACGTGTGTAGCCCCTGGTCGGTGCCCGCTCCCAGCTGGTAAAAGGTGCCGGGCCGCTCCTGCAGGAAGTACGCGAAGTCCTCCGCCGCAAACCAGCGCTCGGCGTCCACGGTGCGATCGGGCCCCACGTACTCCGTCGCAGCGGTCTGCACGAGCGACGTAGGCTCTTCATGATTGTAGAGCGCCGGGTACCCCACTTTCACCTCTACATCGGCGGTGGCGCCGTACGCCTCAGCCGTGCGGGTGGCGACGCGCTCGATCAACTCGTGGGCCCGGAAGCGCCAGTCCTCGTCCATCGCTCGAAAGCTCCCCTCCAGACGGGCCGTGGGCGGGATGACGTTCGTCGCCCCATCCGCAATGAGGCGCCCAATGGTGAGGACCGATGGCACGCCCGGGGGGCAATTCCGACTGATCACCGATTGCAGCGCCACGACGATCTGGCTGGCAACGTAGGTCGCGTCGGCGCGCAGCTCGTGCGGGTTGGCCGCGTGCCCCCCCTCCCCCTTCACCGTGACGTATACTTCGTCGCTCGACGCCATGAACCATCCCGGCCGCACGCCGATGGTCCCGGCCGGGAGCCCCGGCTTCATGTGCTGCCCAAAGACCGCTTCCGGCCCCGGCGTGCCGTTCGTGTCGGCCAGCACGCCGTCCTCAATCATGAACTTGGCCCCGCCCGGCAGCTTCTCCTCGTGCGGCTGAAAACAGAACCGCACCTGCCC
>CAZTDC010000862.1:0-1179 GCA_964612165.1 uncultured Salinivenus sp. | reverse complement strand
GAGACCACCGATTCCAGGTCGGCCTCGTCCACGAGGACCTTCATCAGTCGCATGGACGATCCGGGCGACGGAGGTGGATATATATCGGTCCCGTAAGACACCGAGACGCCGGTCGAGGTGATCGAGAATACGCGACCGCCCCATAGCGTCACGTTCCACATCTCGTCCGGGCGATCTGAGGCGATCACGGGTCGTTTCGCCGAACGCGACCGAGGTTCAGGAGCGCGGAGCATCGAGATGACGGGAAGTCGAGGGTCGAGTATATCGGAACGGGTAGCCGCTCTCTCGCTACCGGTGGCGACCAACGACTGGCATACAGGGGGGATGACGAACTGGGTCGAGCAGAACGGATGACTCGTGTCGTCCGAGTCGTTCACGCGTTTGAGCGACGTGTTCGGTTGTTCGCTCGTATGAACGGTGTATAGTTATCAGTGAAGTTACAAAATGCATAACGCCTCGGCCATCGAACCGAGCGGCATGCGATCGAAGTCACGAGCGGCCACCGGCGTGGGGAAGCGTCACCGGAACCGAGCGCGGTCCCGCTGGCGGCGGTGGTCCGTCGCCAGTCGTTGAGGCCATGGTCTTTCCGGACCTCGCGGTCAGCGCGATCTATACGGTGCTCTGTCTGGTTCCCGGGTTCATCAGCCTGCGAACGGTGACCTACCTCACCGACATCGACCCGGACCTGACCGAGTTCGAGAAGTCGACGTGGAGTTTCGTCGCGAGCGGCGTCTCGCTCTCGCTGACGTACTTCCTGTTCGTCACGTGGCTGAACCTCGTGTCGGGGGAGTTCGTGCTCGTTCGCTCGTTCGATATCACATGGGTCGAACTCGTCGCGGGATACCCGCTGCTCCTGCTCGTGGCGGTGGCCGTCGGATACGTGGCCGCGAGACTGTTCTCCCGGAGACTGGACGCACCCGCGATCGCGACCACCGACACGGAAGGGTGATATCGAGCGGGTCGATCCCCAGCGGTAGCCGTTCGCGCCGTGGTCGGATCGTGATCGGATCGGTATCAGGTCATCGCGGGAGAGGACCGGACGATAGCTCGGATCTCCACGGGGTTCGTCCCCGTATCATACGGTACGTCTGTCGGTCATGCCACTCGCGTGACCGAACCCGTCCCTATCCGTATCATGCTCGCGACGGTCGGATCACGGTGGCGCTGCGACGGTCACGG
>CAZTDC010000861.1:0-1186 GCA_964612165.1 uncultured Salinivenus sp. | reverse complement strand
ATCAGATAATCGGAGGCAGATGAGCTTCCGACCTTCATTCAACACCCCAACGTGCGAGTGCCCTACCCATTCCCGTCCAACGATTGCACCATCGGCTCCGGGAAGGTCTCCGCAAAGTACCCGCGCTTGATGACCTGTGTGCCCTTCGCTCCCCGATTTGTCACGTCGAACTTGGTGGTGCGCACGATCTCCTCCCGCCCGTTGTTCGTCGCCACCGTAAATCCTTGACGGGCCTTGGTGCTCAGCGTGAAGCCCAGCACACGGTCGTCGTCCTCCAGATTGATGGCGCGCACGCCCTTCGCCGGCCCCTTGTACACGGACACTTGGTGAACCGGAAAAATGAGCGCGCGACCGTCGTGCGAGGCCAAGCACACATTTTCGTGTCCCTTCGCGAGGCGGGCCCCCACCACCTCGTCGCCGTCCTCTAATTTCATGAACATGCGACCGGTCCGGGTCGAGGGCTCTTTGAAGCCGTCGAGCGTGAAGCGCGTGGCTTGTCCACTCTTCGACAGGGCCACGACGTAGGGTTCGTCGGGCGCGTCGGGATAGTCCGGGTCAAACTCGTCTTCGTCGAAGAGATCGGCCTGATCGTCCGGCTCAGGCGGATACGGATCAGGCAGTACCCGCTCGTCGAAGGACACGACGCCGACTACGTACTCCCCGTCATCAAACGAGAAGAGCTTCTGTACCGGATCGCCGTAGCCGGTGGTGCTGGGAATCTCGGCGATGCGGGTGGTGTAGCACGTGCCGTAGTTCGTAAAGAACCCGACACTGGCGCGAGTGGACCCCGGTAGGACCCACCCGACTTCGTCTCCGTCCCGTACCCGAATCGACTCGACATCTGAGTAAGAGCCCTGCCGCTTCATCCAGCCGTCGCGCGTGACAATCACGTACACGTCCTCGTCGACGATGTAGTCCTCTTCGGTGTACTCCATGCGCGCCTCCGGCCCCACGAGCGTGCTGCGGCGCTCGTCGGCGTACTCGTCGCGCACCTCCGTGAGCTCGCCCTTGATGAGCTCCCATCGGGCGCCTTCATCGTCAAGAAGGGTTCGGATCTCTTCGGCCCGCTCGCGCTTCTCCTCCAGCTCCTCTCGGACCGCCTCGATCTCCATCTGCGAGAGCTTGAAGAGCCGCGTCTCCAGGATCGCGTCGGCCTGGTCGCGATCGAGCTGAAAGCGGTGCATGA
>CAZTDC010000860.1:0-1191 GCA_964612165.1 uncultured Salinivenus sp. | reverse complement strand
AGGAACGAGCGGTGGGCTATTTATATACTATATAAAGGCATTATACGATTAAGCGATAACACGATGCGGGTACGGGGTCCTATGTACTCGTATGGCACAACGGACTCGTGCTGACGATCGAGACGGCGCTACTGAATCGAAGATCTACCTCCCCGCCATGGTCACTCCGTCATCCGAGGCCGGTTGGCTCGAGTGCATCCGTGCGACGCTGTTCGACCGTCGCGACTGAACCGTCGACACGGTGCGAACGAACGGGATGAAACGGTCGGCTCGGAGAGGGACGACGGGATCGTCCGATCGGATCTCTCGGACCGGCCGACATGGACGGGACTGTCGCACCGAACTGGAGCCCCGGATCCGGCGACCGCGACCGACCGAGCGACTCGGGGAACCCATCGCACTGCGTCCGGTACGATCCCGGTCACGGGCATCGCAGGGGGATCCGCATCGGGCTTCACGAAGAGACTAATTAAAACGGTTGGAATGCGTAGGACTACTAACACACAAAACGATGGGCGATATTAAAGCGGTCGTCCGAGTCGAGCACCCGGACATCGTACTCACGGGGACGGTCACGCACGACCGGAGTTCGAGCGCCGAGTCGGTGTCCGAGGCGGGAACCGATCCGACGTCGGGGAAGTTCTTCTACCACGTAACCTCATCCGACTTCGGCCGGTTCGAGGACGGGCTACGGGACGATCATACCGTCGGTGGGTTCGAGCGAGTCATCGAGACCAGAGACGGGGAGGCGATCTACAGCTTCGAGTACACCGACGAAGCGAAGGTCCTCTCACCGGTGATATCGGCCGCGAACGGCGTCATCCTCGATATGAAGAACCAGGGGATCGCGTGGATCCTGACGGTGTGGATGCCCGAACGAACTGGTCTGGCCCCGCTTTGGGACTACGCCCAACGGAACGACATCGACATCGAGCTCCTCCGGGTGAACGAATACGCGAGTATCGGGAACACGGACGGCGGATTGACCGATAGCCAGCGAGAAGCGCTCCTCGTCGCGTTCGAAAGGGGGCATTTCGAGGAACCGCGGGACGCGACGCTCGCCGAGGTCGCCGCCGATCTGGACATCTCTCAACCCGCGGCCAGCGGTCTGCTTCGACGCGGGATCAAGCGACTCATCAGCTCGTCCCTGTTGGATGAGGACGAGCGGTCGTACTGATGGGCGGCGACGCG
>CAZTDC010000859.1:0-1193 GCA_964612165.1 uncultured Salinivenus sp. | reverse complement strand
GAGCCGTCCCCCTCACTCCGATACACCTTCAAAAACCGGGTCTCTCCGATCCCCTCGTCTGCGTCTCCCATCACCGCCACGTCCAATACGCCGTCTCCGTTGAAGTCCCCAAACGACCCGTCCCCACCGGAGTCGTTGGTCCCGGTCAACCCCGCATCCACACTGTCAAACGCTACCCCTCCCTCGTTCCGGTACAGGATCGAGCGCGCCGTCCCGCTGTTGTCTGCACCCGTGATCAAAAGATCCGGGTCCCCGTCCCCCTCAATGTCTCCCCACTCCGCGCTCGGCTCGTTGTCGGCCCCAACCCCCGTCAGGCCAAAGCTCTGCTCCACAAACGACCCGCTCCCCTCGTTCTTGAAGATTTTTGCCCCGGCATCTCCGCTGTTCCCCACCAACGCCAGGTCCAACAGCCCGTCGCTGTTGTAGTCCCCCCACGCAAACTCGCTGTCACTCACGTCCGGCAGCCCGTCGAGAACGGCGGTAAAGTCTCCACTGCCATCGTTCTTGTAGAGCTGTGTAAATCCGCTTCCGAAACGCCCCTGATCTGAACCGCTTACCAGCAGGTCTTGCCGCCCGTCGTTATTGTAGTCCCCCCACTCGACCGACGCCTTCCTTACTCCGGTAAAGGTGCTGCTGTCCGCCACCGCAAAACCGGTCGACTGGTTCTCGTAGAGCACCGTCACAACGGCACTTTCATCATTGCTGTCGTTTTGCCGACCCGCAATCGCCACGTCCAGGTCCCCGTCGTTGTCGTAGTCCCCCCACGCCGCGTCCGGCTCCCCGGACACCCCAACCAGGGCATCCGACCCGGAGGCTACCTCCGTGAAGGTCCCGTCCCCGTCGTTCTGGTAGATCCGCGTCACCCGCGGGTCGTTCAGGTCGCCGTTTTGTCCGGCAATGACCAGGTCCTCGTCTCCGTCGTTGTCATAGTCTCCCCACCTGACAACCCCGTCCTCTATGCCGACCAGGCTGGTAGACACTTCCGTAAACGACCCGCTCCCAGTATTCTCGTAAAGCACCAACGAGTGGTTGGCGTTGTCCGTCTGTCCGTTTACGATCAGGTCCTGTAGGCCGTCGTCGTTGTAATCTCCCCAGGCAAGCTTCCCAAGCTCGTGGCCCGTCAGGCTCGCGTTCACGTCTGCATAAATGTCGGTGTAGGCCCGCTGGCCCTCACCCACCGACAATCCCGTGAA
>CAZTDC010000858.1:0-1193 GCA_964612165.1 uncultured Salinivenus sp. | reverse complement strand
TACCACGCGATCTTGTCGTCAAATTCGGAAGCAGAGAGGACGTCCTTATCTCCGTCCCCGTCCACGTCCGCCGCGTAGACCGACCAGGCCTCATCGACATTCGTCGTGATCACGTTTTGAGCCGAGAAGCCTCCCGAATCTAGGTTCTCATACCACGCGATCTTGCCGCTATTGACGGTGCCAGAGGCAGAGAGGACGTCCTTGTCCCCGTCTCCGTCCAGGTCCGCCGCGTAGACCGACCGGGCCGCATCAACATTCGTCGTGATCGTGTTTTGGGCCGAGAAGTCCGAACCGGTGTTCTCGTACCACGCGATCTTGCCGCTATTGGCGGTGCCAGAGGCAGAGAGGACGTCCTTGTCCCCGTCTCCGTCCAGGTCCGCCGCGTAGACCGACCGGGCACTATCCGCATTCGTCGTGATCGTGTTTTGGGCCGAGAAGCCCGAACCGGTGTTCTCGTACCACGCGATCTTGTCGTCCTTAAAGGAGGCGGAGAGGATGTCCTTGTCGCTGTCCCCGTCCAGGTCCGCCGCGTAGACGGACTGGGCCCCATCCGCATTCGTCGTGATCGTGTCTTGGGCCGAGAAGCCCGAACCGGTATTCTCGTGCCACGCGATCTTGTCGTCCTTGAAGGAGGCGGAGAGGATGTCCTTGTCGCTGTCCCCGTCCAGGTCCGCCGCGTGAACCGACTGGGCACCGCAGGCCGTACAGGGTTGGTTGACCGGGTTCTGAGGCAGTTGGGCCCGCAGGCCCCGCGGGAACAGAAGGGCGATAGAAACCATCGCAAACGCAAGCCCCCAAACGGCGGGTCGAAGCGCGTTTTCAGAAGACGCGTACATCCAACTCGAGAAGGTGCTATCAGATAATCGCATGGCGATTCAGCTATTTTCGAAATGAAACCAAAGAGAAGTGATTTTCGCTCCGCAGCCCGGCGGGCCCGAAGCACATGATCAAAGCAGAGGAGAACGGCTCCAACGCCCGGCCGAATCCTGTGCAGCGTCCGACATTCTTCGTGCCGAATGTGACAGTTTCCGGTCGTAGTCCCTCTCTACCCCGGACCTACGGCCGGTCGGGCGGGTCGTCAAAGGGTGTCTTCTCGATCTCGTTCGATGCGCTGCTCTCCTCGTCCTCTGGACTCACTGAGGTCACTCGGTAGTAGTAGGTCGTCCCGTTCTCGGCCCCCTCGTCGGTGTAGC
>CAZTDC010000857.1:0-1197 GCA_964612165.1 uncultured Salinivenus sp. | reverse complement strand
CGATCACGCGTGAGCCTTTCGGCGACTCGAACGCGAAATTGAACCGGAGGTACGGGGCGGACGCGAACGCATCGGCCCCGTGCGCCTTCATTAGGTCATAGGCGACGGAATCAGCCCTCGAGTTGAGTGTGAGGGTGTCCGTCGGAGGTGGTACGTCTTCAGACGAGGAGCCGCTGTCCGACGCACAACCGGCTGCGAGAGTGATCAGTGCAACGAGTATAGCCGGAAATGAGCGTCGCAGAAGTGCCATGGGACTGAGGCAAATATGTGAGGAGTTGTGGGTGTGAACCGACGAGGCAAGGTGCTTTTCTCATTCAATCTGCTTCAAAGTGCATGGAGGCCTGGACGCGGGGACGGTGATGGTCGACAAATGGATTAATCGTCTCGATCTGTCGACCAGCGGTTCGGTCGTCCGCCGTCCCCTCCAGAAAGCAGGGAGGCTGCTGCCCGCAGTACCGGCAGCCAAACTCGGGGCTCCAAAACTCACATACGCACGCTCAGACGCTGATCCTCAAACATTAAACCGGAACTCCATCACGTCCCCGTCCTCCACAACGTAGTCCTTGCCCTCCGTGCGGATGAGCCCCTCGTTTCGAGCGGCTTTTTCGGATCCCGCCGCGTCGAAATCGTCAAAGTGAATCGTTTCGGCCTTGATGAAGCCCTCCTCAAAGTCGCTGTGGACCTGACCGGCGGCCTGCGGAGCCTGGGTGCCCTCCTCGATCGTCCAGGCATAGGCTCCCTTCTCGTCCGCCGTGAAGAACGTGATGAGGTCCAGTACATCGTAGGCAGCACGGATGAGCCGTTCGAGGCCGGAGCGCTCCAGTCCCAGATCCTCCAGGAACAGCTGCCGCTCCTCCGGCTCCAGCTCCGCAATCTGCGCCTCCGCCTCCGCCGAGATGACGACCACTTGCGTGTCTTCGTTTGCCGCAATGGACCGGAGCTCGTCCACGTACGCATTCCCATCGGGCAAGTCCTTCTCCGCCACGTTCGCCACGTAGAGCACCGGCTTATCGGTGAGCAGAAAGAGCTCGTCCACCAGGGTCTGATCGTCGCTCGACACCTCGAAGGAGCGCGCCCAGTTTCCGCCGCTGAGGTGCTCATGCAATCGCTCGAACAGGGGCAAATTCTCTACGGCCTCCTGATCGCCCTTCTTGGCGGCGGGCTCCAGCTTGTCGAGGCGCTTCTCGACCGTCTCCA
>CAZTDC010000856.1:0-1197 GCA_964612165.1 uncultured Salinivenus sp. | reverse complement strand
GTCGGTATCGTACCCGTAGACGTCGTGTCCGTGCGTCGCCAGCATGGCGGCGGTCGGGAGCCCGATGTATCCCAGTCCGTGAACGCAGACCGAGCTCATCGTCTCACCTCGGGCGACTGCGCCACCGGTAGCGCCTCGAGTATCCGTTTCGCCGCGTTCCCGTCGCCGAACGGGTTCTCCCACTCACGGTCGGTCTCGATCATCTGTCCGACGACCCGCTCGATGCGGTCCGGATCACACGTGCTGAGCCGGTTCGCTCCGACCTCGACCGTCTCCGGGCGCTCGGTGTTGTCCCGCATGGTGACGCAGGGAACGCCGAGTACACAGGCCTCCTCCTGGACGCCGCCCGAGTCGGTCAACACGGCGGTCGCGTCCCCCATCAGTCGGAGGAAGTCGAGGTACTCTAACGGTTCGACCGTCCGGATGCGGTTCGGAACCTCCAGTCCGAACTCCTCGATGCGCGCCTCCGCCCGCGGATGGATCGGATATATTACGGGCAGTCCGGTCGCGGATCCGGCACGGTCAACCCCCGCGAGCAGGTCCGCGAACCGTTCCGCGTCGTCCACGTTCTCGGCTCTGTGCGCAGTCATCAGGAGGAACTGATCGGCTTCGAGACCGAGATCCGAGAGGACGGTGCTCTTCTCGCGAGCGATGTCGACGTTCCGTTTGAGAGCGTCCACGACCGTGTTTCCCGTCACGGTGATCCGGAAATCCGAGATACCCTCCCGGAGCAGGTACTCCTCGCTCTGTTCGGTCGGCGCGAACAGGTAGTCCGACACGTGATCGGCGATCACCCTGTTGTGTTCCTCGGGCATGTCGCGGTCGAAACTGCGTAATCCCGCCTCGACGTGTCCCAGTTCCGTCTCCAGCTTGCTCGCGGCGATTGCACCCGCGAGTACGCTGTTGGTGTCGCCTTGGACGAGGACGACCTCCGGAGCCACCTCTGAGAGCACCGCTTCGACGTCTGCAAGCATCTCCGCAGTCTGCTCGCCGTGGCTGCCGGACCCGACGGAGAGGTCGTAGTCGGGACTCGGTAGATCCAGTTGGTCGAAGAACACCGAGTCGAGCTCGTCGGAGTAGTGCTGTCCGGTGTGGATAATGGCGTACTCGATCCGATGCCGTTCGCACGCTTGGATGACCGGTGAGAGTTTGATTATTTCCGGCCGCGTCCCGAGGACGAACGTGATGTCCGTCATT
>CAZTDC010000855.1:0-1198 GCA_964612165.1 uncultured Salinivenus sp. | reverse complement strand
AGATAATCTCGGCACTCTCTTGGAGGAGATGGCGCCCCCAGCCAGACTGCCCATCACCCTGCCCCCCTTTGCGAGGATAGACCACGAGTGGAACCCGGTCCCGAAGGGCCTTTTCGAGCGCCGGCCCGGGCTCGTCTCCCTCCTCGACCGCCGTCTCCGCTTCTTCACGAAGGGCGTCGAGGTACGTGTCGATCAGCTCTTCGTGCTCGCGCCGCCGCTTCGAGCGACTGCCGCCAAAAAGAAGACCGACGACCAAGCCCGCTGCAAGCATCCCACCCACACTCTTCTCAGGGTTTCGCACAATCCAGTCACGGATCGACAGGCCGGTGGACGAGACCTCATCCTGGATGGATGAGAGGCGGTCGGACATTGCCTCGGCCGTCTCTCGGAGGCGGGACTCAACGTCGGCTTTGTTGGCCTTGTTAGACTTGGACTCCATCGGAGCGGATTCGAATCAGTAAGGGAGGGCGTGCCGCGATACGACGACGTTGGAAGGAACGGGATCGAGGTCACTCACGCTGGTTCTCGGTACCCGACTCGTTCGGTTCGACGGAGGCGGGCGCGTCCCGAATGGGGTGTTCGTCGCCCTCCTCCTCTTCCACGGAGCCGCGAATCTCTTCATAAAGATTCGAGGGGGGCATCAGGTCGGGACGGGCCTTGCCGAGCACGACCACGAGGAGGACAAGCACGATGGATACGATTAGAAATCCCCAGAAGGGATGCCCCAGCAGCCAGCCAAGCCCCAGGGCCACCGTCGTGAATACAAACAGAGCCGCAAAGAAGCCAAAAAACGCCAATGTGAGCCCCAGTGCGACCTCGTTCCGCAGATTGTCAACCTTTTCCTCAACCTCTAAAATGGCGAGGTCAATACGCAGGTCGATCCACTCACGCAGATCCTTCACGAGGCCCTGGGTGTGCCCGGCGATGCGGCTCAGCTTGCCCCCACGCGGACGATCAGCGGGCGGCCCGTCCTCCTCTGGCGAACGGTCCTGAATGGTCTCCATGAGCGCCTTCCAACGAGTCTATGAGGAGAGTTACGGAAGTAAAAAGAGCACAGCGAGCGCGAGTCGCAAGTGAATTGCCGTGCAACTGGACCAATCGTACGTGAAAGCCGGCGATCCACGCCAGACTTCGACAGGGATGTTACCTCAGTGTCGAACGTAGCAGGAAAACCTCTTCAAAGGTCACAAACGATGCC
>CAZTDC010000854.1:0-1199 GCA_964612165.1 uncultured Salinivenus sp. | reverse complement strand
ACGTGGCCGGCACGCTTCGCATCGACCTCTCGCAGTACCGCGAGCTGGAGGCCTTCGCCAAGTTCGGATCCGACCTCGACGAGTCCACGCAGCAACAGCTCAACCGGGGAGAACGCCTAATCGAGATTCTCAAACAGAGCGAGTTCTCGCCGGTCCCGGTCGAGGAGCAGATTGCCATCATCTACGCGGCCATTAACGGCTACCTCGACCCCGTGCCCGTCGACGATATCGAAGAGTTCGAAGACGAGTACATCGAGCGCCTGCGCCTGCGCCACGAAGATGTGCTCGACGGGATCCGGGAGACCGAGGAGATGTCCGAAGCGGCCGAAGAAGCATTCGAATCGGTTGCCGAGGACCTGGCTGAGGTCTACTCCGAGGAGGAAGAGGAAGAGCAGGAGGATGTGCTTGCGTAGTCCGGCTGCCGGGGGGGCTGAGTCGTAGGTCGTTCGCGTCCGAACGAAGGCGCGAGCGGGGGCGGAAAACGGGGGGTATTGCGTATTGGGGCGGGAGACGTGGAGGCAACACGAAATACGCAATACGACCCTACGGAATCGGCCGTCCGCAAGAGGGTCTCCGCTCTGGTTTGATCATTATTTGCATTCCTAGTCGTCTGAGCCATGGCGAATCTTCGTGACATCCGGAACCGGATCGAGTCCGTCGAGAACACTAAGCAGGTGACCCGCGCCATGAAGATGGTGGCGGCGGCCAAGCTGCGCCGGGCCCAGGATCGGATCTTCGAGACCCGCCCCTACGCGTACAAGGTGGGCGAGCTCATCAGTCACCTGAAGCGGGAGCTCGATCCGACGGTGCACCCCTTCTTCACGGCGCCGGAGGAGACGGAGGGCGTCCTCGTGATTATCGTCACGGCGGATCGGGGGCTGTGCGGGGCCTTCAACAGCAACATCATCAAGCGGGCGGAGACGCTCATTGAGACGGAGTATGCAGAGGAGGCGGACGACGGCGAGCTCTATCTGCTTTGCGTGGGGGAGGAGGGGCACCGCCACTTCAAACGAACGAATTACCCCCTCGTCGGGGACTTTCAGGGCATCTTCGACGACCTCACGTTTTCGGTGTCCCAGCGCATCGTGCAGGACGCCGTGGAGGGCTTCGAGCGCGGCATCTGGGGTGAGGTGAAGCTCGTCTACAACGAGTTCAAGAATACGATTGTCCAGAATCAGATCGCGGAGCCCCTGCTTCCC
>CAZTDC010000853.1:0-1206 GCA_964612165.1 uncultured Salinivenus sp. | reverse complement strand
ATTGCACGGCGTGTCCTTCATTCCAATTACGGTGGAAAAAATCTGGAGGGTGGGCAGACCGTTTTTCGGGAATCTACGCGAGTGGATTCACTCTGAATCCCCGGTTGCTTTCTCATTTACCTGTCCTGACCTCACCCTGATCATTCTGACTGTTCTTGGCGGCATGGCCATGTACATGGGCGCATTGCCCGCTCTGCTTCTCAGGCTTACTCCAGCGGGCCGAATGGCTCTCATCCTTGCAGCCGCCCTTGCTGTCCTCAGCGGACTCTGCCACCTCGGGGGTGCTTATCAAAAGCCCGTGTCTCGAAAGAGCGGGAGGTTCTGGCCGACGCGGCGGCGGTGCAGTTTACCCAAAATCCGGATGGAAGGGGAGGTGCTTCGAGCAGTAGCCGCGGCGATGGACGCGCCCTTCGCCCCGCGGTGTTGGAAGACGCTGCTCCCAATTCGGCACGTGCTGCGGAAGCGAACCGAATAGCTACAAGTGCCTCCGCGGGAGCGACTTCCGCCTAAGCGATGGAATGGATCCCTCGGGTTCTATCCCCCCTTCATGAGGAAAACACCTGCCTGCACTTGGTCTTGCTCCGACATCGGACGCGTCCCTCCGAGGCAGTGGCCCATTGAAGACAGAGATTGTCGTATTGAGCACAGAGATCAGATTGACCTTTCTGCTATATCCTCCTAGACTGTCGGCTAACCGAACGGAAGCTCTTTTCGGTCGCGTTCTGTCGCCATTTCTGTTTTGCTCTTCTCACAGTCCCCTGTTCACGCCATGCCCAGTTCAACCCAGCGAACCTCCCAAGACGAAAATGATCACGTCTTCTCCGAACCGGTGACCGACCGCATCCAGGAGACTGCCGAGCAACAGGCCTCGTCCGCATAGACGGCCCCCGCTCGGGGCTTCTCGCGCCGAGACATCCGACAGGAGAACGATCCCCCATCTGTCTCTTGCCTGAGTCCTTCGCACGTCGGGGCGAGCAGGGACGAAAAAAACGCATCCCTCCTCTTCTCGTCCACATCGCTGTTTCAGTCAACGTGTTTTCGATCTTTTCGCAAGAGCCGCAGGAAAACGTCCGGACCTCTACCCCCAGCCTCTCTGGCGCAATTGTCTCTGCACTCATCGGCCTGCCCTTCGTCGGGATCGGGTTGATCATGATCTGGAGCGGGTTGAAGCTCGCGCTGGGCCTGAGAACAGGGGATCCCGTGACG
>CAZTDC010000852.1:0-1210 GCA_964612165.1 uncultured Salinivenus sp. | reverse complement strand
GCCCAGGCCAGCAGAAGGGCGGCCAGCCACTCCAGCCAGCGGGTCGGGTCCTTGCTCATGATGAACAGCACGGAGGCCAGGGCCGACGGTCCCGCGACGAGGGGCACGGCCAGGGGGACGAGAATGGGATCCCCGCTTGCATCCTCGACGTCTTCCCCGAACACCCCGCCGGGCGACGGAAACACCATCTTGAGCGCGATCAGGAAGAGGATGAGCCCTCCCGCCACCGTGACCGACGACTCGGAGAGCCCGATGGCCCCGAGCAGATACTGTCCCCCGAACAGGAAGACGATCAGAAAGATCAGTGCAATCAGAAGCTCTCGACCGATGATCCACCGCCGGCGCTCGTGCTTTACCGGGCGCAGGACCGAGAGGAACACCGGGACGTTTCCAAACGGGTCCATCACGAGAAACAGCAGCAGCGCAGCCGAAAAAACGGTCATTCCGTTCGGGAAATTCGATTGAATGAAAAAGAGCGGCGGACGCGTTACAAAACCAGGTTACGGACCTGTAATCCGGGAAATATTCCCCCTTGTGTCCGTGCGAGGAGATGATAGTGACCCCCCTGGATCCCGTTTCATGGAGTTTTTCGCTCGGCTTGATCGACGACGTCGATCACCTTACAAGTCTCTCACAGTCGAAGCGCTTTTTTGTCGAAACGGCCGCCTTAACGCGTCCTACTCGCACAAAAATCTCCTGTCATGGAACTCCGTCACCTCCGATATTTCACGGCTCTTGCCGAAGAGTTGCACTTTGGCCGGGCGGCCGACGCCGTCTTTGTGGCTCAGTCCACCCTCAGCCAGCAAATTCGGGCGTTCGAGGACGAGATGGGCGTCGAGTTCTTCGAGCGGTCGACCGGAGGCGTGGAGCTGACGGAGGCGGGGCGCACCTTCCTCCCGTACGCGAAACGTGTGCTCCGAGAGGCACGGCGCGCAGAATCGGTAGCGCGGGCCGCGCGGGAGGGACTGGCAGGTCTGCTGACGATCACCTACGAGGCGACGGCGATGCGGAGCGGCCTCCCCGCGATCATAAAGGCCTTCCAAGCCGAGGGCCCCTACGGCGAGCTCGACCTCGTGGAGCAGACCACCCGCGAGCAGGTAAACGCGCTGCGCGACGAGGAGAGCGACGCCGGCTTCCTGTTTTTGCCGATCAACGAGCGCGGACTGCGGGTCCGAGAGCTTTTTACCGCGCCGATGATCGTCGTGCTACC
>CAZTDC010000851.1:0-1215 GCA_964612165.1 uncultured Salinivenus sp. | reverse complement strand
CTGAGCGTTGTGAGAAAAAAAGAACGGGCCGCCCGGCCTCCCCGGACCGCCCGCTCAAGAGAAAGGAAGGACAATTCACTTCACCACCGTGATTCGGCGGCTCTTCTGCGTTTGTCCGGCCCGCAGGCGCACCACGTACGTCCCGCTCGGCAGAGAAGTGCCCTCCAGGCGCGCCCGGTGTGTCCCTGGGCTTCGGGAACCGGTGTCCAGGGTCGCGACCTTCCGGCCCATAAGGTCGTATACCGCGAGGGTCACCTCCCTTCGCTCCGGTAGGGTGTAACCAATTGTCCCGCCGGCCGTAATCGGATTGGGCGTCGCTCCGCGCAGGGCCACCTCCGTTGGCCGCTCCGGCCCCGCCTTCGCGCTTTTCTGCTCGCTTTCTGCCGCGGTGCTTTTTAGAACCGGATCTTTGAGGTCCCCGCTGTTGACGTAGACCGACCGGATGACCACGTCGGTCTGCGTGCCCGAAGTCACGGTGAGCTTCACGTAGTGGGTCCCGTCGGGGAACTTCTTAAAAAATTTCTCGCTCGTACTCAGGACCGAGCCATAGTTGCCGGGGCCGCCGTAGCTGACCCGCCACTCGTAGCTGTAGCTGCCGGTGCCACCACGGAGAAGTGTTGCCTCGACCTGCACGAGTACTACTCGTCTAGCTGATCTCTGACTTTCAACCGGAACTCGCCGTTGGTGAAGCGGAGAGTGTCGGCCCGGCGCTGGGACGGCTCACCCGGCTCAGGAGGATTGTCAATTACAACGGTAGTGCGGAAGGACCCCTCTACAGTACCGGTTGTGGAGTTGTGACTCGCGATCGTCAGTTGGTTGTCCAAGGAGTCGTCGGTTGCGGAGTAAGTGGAGTAGATAACGTCTCCCCCGGTTTCCCGGAATTCGGAACCTGTTACATTATTCGTTCCACTGGGCTCACCTTCTACGAGATCATACACGCCAGTCCCCTGAAAAATAACCACAAGCTCCAATACTTCTCTATAGGAGTCTCTAGTGTTCGATCCGGGTATATATGCACCAGAAATAGAAAGCCATGTGTAACCCTCTTCGCTAAACAGATAGTTTCCCTTCTTTCCTTCCGCCGACCACTCTTCTCCGTTAAGATTGGCTCGTAAGTAGGTACTGTCGGCCTTTGCCTTTTCTTCTCCGCCATCCCCCGTCAGGCCGCAACTTCCGAGCAGGAGCAAACCGGTGAGGCCCGCTACGAGCAGGCCA
>CAZTDC010000850.1:0-1224 GCA_964612165.1 uncultured Salinivenus sp. | reverse complement strand
ATGAGTCGAACGATGTATCCGAGCCATCCACGAACCGTCAGGTCGAGATCCGTACCGACTCCCGTCGACGCCGACGCCGGCGTCGAATCCACTGAACCGAATCCGGACGCGGCGGGCCCGAGATGACCGGCTCGACCGCGTGGCTCGATCTCATAAGCCCATCACATCCGTTCTTTTTCCGGGGGCTGCTCGAAGGATTATCCGACGTGACGCTTCGAACGACTGTACGGCGGAAGACCGAAACCGCCGCTCTCGCCCAAGAAGCGGGGTACGAGTTCGAACTGTTGGGACGTGACTTCGAGAACGTCGCCCTGCGGACGGCAGCCGTCCCGATCCGTACGATCCAGCTCGCAGTCCAAGCCCCGACGGCCCAGGTCTCGCTGTCGGCACGGAACGCCATGTGCGTTCTCGCGTCGCGGGCACGGGGGATCCCATCGATCCACTTCACCGACAACGACATCACGGCGTACGTGGATGCACCGCTCGTCGAACGGGCGTTCTGTCGGTTCAGATCGACCGCGACACATCACGTCGTGCCGTCCGCGTTTCAGTCCTCCGAGCTGACACGGTGGGGAGCCGATCCGGAACGGATACACACGTATGACGGCTACAAGGAGGACGTCTACGTCGCGACGTTCGAACCCGACGAGTCGTTCACCGAAACGCTTCCCTTCGACGACTATGTGGTGCTCCGTCCCGAAGCACTGGGCGCGGCCTACGTCGACGAGGCGGAGTCACTCGTTCCGGATCTGTTGGAGGTGCTCGCGACGATTGACACGAATGTGGTCTACCTCCCGCGCAGGTCCGGGGACCGATCGCACGCCGCTCCGTACGCTGACGACCAAGTATACGTCCCCGAGGGGGCTCTTGACGGCCTCCAACTGGCTTGGCATTCGGACGGTGTCCTGACTGGATCGGGGACGATGGCACGGGAGGCTGCGTGTATGGGGAAGCCGGCGGTCTCCTTCTTTCCCGGGCCACTCCTCTCCGTCGACCGGGTGATGGTCGAGGACGGGTTGCTCGTTCACTCTCGCGACCCCGACGAGGTCGCCTCGTATCTCGCCTCCGTTGGAACCGCTGAGCGCACGCCGAACCGGGAACGGTGTTTCGAGGTTCGTAAATCTGTCTCCGCACTCGCTCGGGCGCTCATCGAAGATCCCGAAGATCCGGCGCTCGACTCGCGGTCGGAGCCGATCGATCGGTTGCGGGCGCGCTGATCAGAGT
>CAZTDC010000849.1:0-1225 GCA_964612165.1 uncultured Salinivenus sp. | reverse complement strand
GCCAGCATCGCAATCGGCAACTCCGGAATCATCGGCATGTACATCGTGACAACGTCGTCCTCGTCGACGCCCTGTTCGCGCAGGGCCGCAGCAAACTCGTTGACCGCGGTGGAGTTCGTTGTAGGTGTAGGTTCGCGTTTCGTCGACCGGTTCCCCGACCCACTCGATAGCGACTTCGTCGCCCCGGTCGGCGAGGTGTCGGTCGAGACAGTTTTCTGACGCGTTCAGTTCCCCCCCGACGAACCACTCGTAGAATGGTTCGTCATCGTCGTTGAGGACTTCGTCCCACTCGGAGTCCCAGTCGAGCAACTCAGCCGCACGCTCCCAAGCGTCCGGCCAGTTCTCCTCGAACTCCTCGTGAATCCCCTCGTCGGTGACGTTCGCCTGTTCGACGAACGACGCCGGCGGCTCAAACTCTTCTTGCTCGGCAAGTCGAGCCTCCAGTTCGACATCTGGCTGGTCTGACATTGCATTAGTTACTCAACAAGGATTCATATTAATGGGACAGGCTAACTATCATAATCGTCCATTGTACTCAGGAGAGCCACAACGGGGGGACTGACTGCTCGGTAGCCGAGACACTGAAATGTCCCGCAGAGCGCCACGCTACTCCTCAAGGAGTTCCGCGAGAAGGTTTTGCTGGGCGCGCCGCAGGTGGTTGTGCAGCGTCGGCGAGGAGACACCCATCGACTCCGCGAGGTCCTCGGCGGTGCTGCCGCGGGGCCACTCGAAGTAGCCTGCGTGATACGCCGTTGTGAGTACGTCGCGCTGTTTGTCGGTGAGCTGTTCTTCGAGACGGTCGGAGCTGTCGAGGCCCGCCGTCGTCGCAGTCCGTTCCTGTTTACTCCGAAGCTCGGCCCCGAACGCCGCCGCGAGTTGGTCGTGAATCGCACGCAGGTTCGCGTCCGGCGCGAGTTCACAGGTCAGCGTTGCTTGCCCAGCCTCGACAGTCAACTCGGTCACCGTTCCGCCGCGGTCGGTGACGACCAGAAGCGGCGAGGAATCCGTCAGTAACAGTTCGAGCACCCCCTCCTCGTCGGTGCTGCTGATGAGTCGCGCGTCTGCGAGTGGGGCACACTCCGTCACCGCTTCAAGCGCCGCCTGTGCGGAGCCCTCGAACGTGACGAAACAGAGTAACCCGCCGTCGCTCGGAACCGCGCCGTCCAGCGTAAGCCGAGTGTCGAGAGCCTCCGCCAAGTCGACAAACACAGCGGCGGTGTCGTCG
>CAZTDC010000848.1:0-1230 GCA_964612165.1 uncultured Salinivenus sp. | reverse complement strand
CCTCTTGAACCCTCACAGAACACCTGCGGCAACCCCCAGCAGCGTGAGTCCTAACACACCAAGTAACACGAGAACCGCAACCCGGAGGCGTCGCGCCTCTCTCTGACTGGCTTGCACGCGGGCGTCGGCTTCGATCGCGCGATACCCGTTCTCAATCCGTGTTTCTACGGCTCCAAGCTCACGGTGAACACGCGCCTGATACGCTGTGTCGATCCGTGACTCAAGCCCCTGTACCCGGCGCCGTGCAGCCCGATTAGTTACCGCATCCGCCTCAGCAGCGTGTTCAAGCGCTTGGTACGCATCATCTAGTCGCGTTTCAATTGCAGCGAGCCGTGCTGTGACAAGCGCATCGTACGCGACCGTGATCCGGTGGTCAAGATCTGCGGTGCGCTGCCGTGTCGCCTCCCGAGCCTGCGCCCGCTGCTCAAGCGTCCGCACCCCAGCATCCAGTCGTTGCGTGATCGCCGCTACTCGATCCGTGACGAGAGTGGTGTACGCGCGGTCCACTCGGTGTTCGATATCAGCAACGCGCTGGCGAACCGCAGCGAGGTCCGGGGCGACCGCCACACCAGCGTCTGTCGGCGTCATCGCCCGGTGATCCGCCACCGCCTCCGCAAGCGTCTCATCATCCTCGTGCCCAACCGCCACAACCGTCGGCGTCGCACAGTCAGCAATCACCCGCACAACCGGCTCCTCATTGAAACACCACAGATCCGCGTCAGCACCCCCGCCACGCGTCACCACAATCACATCGACTGCTGGATCGTTCTCCAAGCGTTGCACTGCGGTGACAAGTGAACTGACTGCGGCCTCGCCTTGCACTGTCGCGCCACACACCGTAATCGGAACCCCCGGATGGCGGGCCCGGACAGCCTCTTGGAAATCATGACGGGCAGAGCCAGCCAGCGACGTCACCACGCCGATGTGACGCGGATACTCTGGAAGCGGTTGCCGCGCCGTCTCATCGAGTAGTCCTTCTGTTGAGAGTTCCGCGCGAAGCGCCGCCAAATCCTCGGACCGGTCCGATTCACCGACCGGCCAGAAATTCTGTACCGCGAGCTGCGTGCGGCCATCGTCCTGATAGAAATCAACCGTCGCGCGCACAATCGTTTCAGTCCCGCCCTCCAACTCATGCGTCACCGCCTCGCGCTGGTGTGACCACATGATACACGAAATCGTAGCCTCACCATCTACATCGCGTAAATCAAAGAACGTCCCGAACTCATACCG
>CAZTDC010000847.1:0-1231 GCA_964612165.1 uncultured Salinivenus sp. | reverse complement strand
CACCTGAGCCACACGCTCGATCTCTTCCTCGCGCCCAATAATGGGATCAAGCTCGTTCTCTTCGGCGAGCTCGGTAAGGTCGCGACCAAAGTTATCTAGCACGGGCGTTTTGCTTTTCTCCATTTCACTGCTCTCTTGTCCGTAGCCGGAGGAAAGGCGGCCGCCAGAGCCCCCGCCACCTCCACTTGATGAGGAAGAAGAAGATGCTTTACCACTAATAATGGAATCGAGTTCGTTACGCACGGCGTCGTATGTTATGGAAAATCCTTGTTGCAGAATTTGGGCGGCGATGTTCTCATCGTCGCGGAGCAGACTTAGCAGCAGGTGCTCCGTCCCGATCACGTCGCTCTTGTAGAGCTTCGCTTCGAGATACGTGATTTTGAGCACCTTCTCCGCCTGTTTGGTCAGGGGGATGTTGCCCACTGACGCCGAGTCTCCGGTGCTGCGCACCGTATCCTCCACCGATTCTTTCAGCTCGAGCAGATCACACCCGAGGTTGCGGAGGATTTTGACGGCGATGCCCTCACCCTCGCGGATGATGCCGAGAAGCAGGTGCTCCGTTCCAATGTAATCATGTCCGAGACGAATGGCTTCCTCACGACTGTAGGAAATTACGTCTCGAACGCGGTTTGAGAAGTTGCCTTCCATACCTAACCTGTTGTAAATACGAAAAGTGCCGCGTCGGCACCTGCACGAAGGGGGAAACAGGACGTGTCGGCGGGGGCGCCTATCCCCACGACCAACCCCGCGACGTGAAGCACGTCACGATCACTAACCATCCGTTCGCGTCCTCTGTTCCTCTTTCACCGGCTCCGCATCAGTGGGAGAAGAACGAGACGCGAAGCGTTACAGGAGAACGACAATCCTGGCTATGATGTGGGCAGGTGTCGGGGCGAACTAAGAGCCAAAGCCGAGCCAGGAGTGAGGCAGCCTACGCGGCGAAGCTTGCCCCACAGCCACACGTCTCCGTGGCGTTGGGGTTTTCGAACGTAAATCCGCGGGCGTTAAGGCCGTCGTGGTAGTTGATTTCCGTGCCCATGAGGTAAAGACCGTGCCGCTTATCCATGTATACCGTGATTCCGTCGATCTCGAACTCTTTGTCCTTCTCGCGCTTCTTGTCGAAGCCAAGCACGTAGCTCATGCCGGAGCATCCACCGCCTTTCACGCCCACACGAAGTCCATAGCCGTCGGGGATATTTTTCTTCCGAATAATCTTCCGAATCTCCTTCGC
>CAZTDC010000846.1:0-1232 GCA_964612165.1 uncultured Salinivenus sp. | reverse complement strand
CCGCGCCGGACCACTTCGGCGGCGGGGCGGCCCTGCGCTCGGTGACCGACTGGGCGCACTACAACGAGGTTTACACCTCCAACATCCTGAACCACCCACAGACCGACTCGATCGCCTACGCGCGCTCCTCCCCCCTCTACCACGCGGAGGGGCTCGACGACCCGCTGCTCATGCCCCACGGCCTCGTGGACACGAACGTGCAGCCGCAGGACATCTTCCGGCTCACGCAGCGCCTCATCGAGCTGGGCAAGGAGGACTGGGAGTTGGCGCTCTACCCGGTGGAGGGACACGGTTTCGAGGAGCCGTCGAGTTGGACGGACGAGTACCGGCGTATTTTCGAACTCATCCAGTCGAGTGTGGGGCCGAAACGGGACGCTTCTTCCGAAACAACCAAGGAAAATAAATAATCATCGGAGGCTCGAAGAATCCTGTACTGACGTCTTCACGTACGTCAACCTCCGCTTATCTCCGTAATCCGGTCTCGTTATGAACACTCACCACACCAATACGACGGTCGATCGGGAGCAAAGCATCACCGTACGCGATCTTCCATTTGAAGAGGGAGACGAGGTCGACGTATTTGTGGTGCGTCGGTCCAAACAGGAATCAGACGGGGCCGGCACTGCCGATGCCCTTCGCTCTTCTCCGCTCGTCGGCCTCTGGAAGGATCGGTCTGATCTCCCCTCCAGTCCTGAATACGCCCGCGCCCTTCGCGAAGATGCCCAACGCCGTCGCGGATAGGCATGCTTCTTCTTGACACCGACGTGATGATTGACATTTTGAGAGGATATGATCCGGCCCTACACTGGCTAGGCACGGTGTCCGGAGAGTCGATTGTTCTTCCCGGGTTCGTCGTCATGGAACTCATTCAGGGATGCGAGAACCACAACGAGCGTGATCTTTTGCTTCGCGAGACCGAACAGTTTCGAATCAAGTGGCCCTCCCCAGAAACGAGCCAGCACGCCCTCACGACGTTTGCTGACGTTCACTTCAGCCACGGGACTGGGCTTCTCGACGCACTCATTGGCCAGTTGGCCGTGTCTCTCGGTGCACCGCTCCAGACATTCAACGAAGCGCATTACGAACCCATTCCTGGGCTCGAAACGAATCAGCCGTACCAGCGAGCATCGTAGTTCCGTGCTCGCTCCCCACGGCCTCGTGGACACGAACGTGCAGCCGCAGGCCATCTTCCTCCTCACCCCGCACCTCATCGAACTGGGCAAGGAGGACTG
>CAZTDC010000845.1:0-1232 GCA_964612165.1 uncultured Salinivenus sp. | reverse complement strand
GCTTCCTCGTGACCTACGGTCTCGTTCACGTCGCGCTGGTCACGTTTCGACGGGCCGACCCACCGGAGTACGATCCCGACTTCGAGGTGCCCGAGATCCTGTACCCGATCGTGCCGGTTCTCGGCGTGCTCGCGTCGGTGTTCGTCATCTCACAGATGGCACAGATCGTCCAGCTCGTCGGCGTGGGAATCGTCGGGCTCGGCGGAGTCTGGTACCTCGCTTACGCCAGAACCAACGCCGTTGAGGAGGGGTTACTTCGCGACGCGCTCCCCGGTCAGGAGCCGACGTACACAGTGCTCGTCCCCATCGTGAATCCGAAGACGCAGCAGGGGCTGCTGGAACTCGCCGCGGCCAGCGCGTCCGCAAACGCGGAGAACGGACCGGTGGAAATCGTCGCGCTCAACGTCCTCCAGGTGGCTGACGACGCTCAACAGAACGTCGAGGTCGATCGTCTTGACCACCAGCGTGAGCTGCTGGAGGCGTCCCGTAGTATCGCGGAGAAGATGGACGTCTCTCTCCAGACTCGTGCCGTCGTCGGCCAGGACGTCGGCGAAACCATCTTGGAGGTGCTCGAATCGGAGGAGGCGGACCACGCGATACTGGGATGGCGCGGGTCGTTCGCCCGAAACGAGTATGCCTTCGGACCGAATCTAGACGCTCTTCTCACGAATGCACCAGTGGACGTGACGCTGGCTAACTTCCGAGAACAACCGGTCGGAAACGTAGTGGCACTCGTCGGCGATGGCCCGAACGCGCCGACAGCCGTACGTCGAGCAGCGGAGTTCGCGACTCTTGGTGACGAGGCGGAACAACCGACGCTGATCAATGTTCAGCCGGCTGACGGGGAAACGGGTGGTGAGTCGACAGGATCCGGCGGTACCGCGGTGGAGCAGGGTATGGAAACGATCGAGCGAGCTGCCCGGCAGGCCGGCCTCACCCCTGGGGAGTACGACACGTCGGTGCTTGTCGGCGAAACCGTCGAATCGACAGTTATCGATGCGATCGGCGAACGCGACTTAGTCTGTCTCGGGTTGTCTAACCAGTCGGATCTGCTGCGGGACCGATCCGGATCGATCGCAGAACGGATCCACGACAGAGTGGCTTGCAATATCGCGATCGCGAGAGGTGGCAGGGAGGACACGGAGCCGAACCGAGACGTTGACACGTAGACGCTTCTCATTTTCGTCCGCCTCGTGCGCGCGAGAATAGCAGCCGGTCTCGGCGGTCGATGT
>CAZTDC010000844.1:0-1233 GCA_964612165.1 uncultured Salinivenus sp. | reverse complement strand
GCAACGAGGATGCCGGCTTCGCCGAAGCGCTCGTCGGCGTCGACGGCGAGTGGCGCGGGATCAACGTCACCGCGATGCCCAAGGAAAAACAAGTTATTGATTTCGACCCGACCGCACAGAGCCGGGCGTCGCTGCCGGGGGCTAGCGACGAGGCGATCGAGAGCGAGGCACACGAAATGTGGGAGAAGCTCAACCGCCGAGCAACGACCCAGATCGACGATCAAGACACGGTCGCGACTGACGTCGACGGCAGCACGAAGGATGGGAGCGATGACTAATGCCGGGGCCATCAGCCGTCCGGTTGGAGGAGCGTCAGTCAATACGCTGTAAAGTCAGGAGCAAAGACGCCGAGTTAACCGGGGACACCGGCTCACCCATCTGGGTCAGAGGCCAACTTCACTGACAAGCCCCGCGCCACCGCGTGCGGGGTAGTTGACGCTCATGCGATGGGGAGAGTGGCTCCGACCTGTAGCACGACTCTTTCTCAGAAGAGACAGGCTTGCCAGACGCCGCGCCTTCTATCTCGGTGCCCCTCATGCACGTAGTCACAGTATACTCGCCCAGTGTATGAATATAATTTCTGAAATGCAAACAGTGGGAGTAGTAGATAGCAACGGTTGTACTTAGTAATTTGAATACATTCAAACGCCGGGACACCATCGCTGAGCGAGCAACCAGAGCCAGCAGGTGCCACTCACGAGTATTGATATCGAGGGGCGGTACACCCACCCGTATCTGAGTTCTGAGATCCCGCATGCGGCCCATCCATCCCTGCGGCGGCACCACGAACGCGTCGACCGGCCAGATCGTGGTCAGTTCGGACCGGGTGCCGTGTACCCGAAGCCAGTCTCCGACGGTCGGAGCAACGCCGGCGTCGACGACCCGAACATGGTGGCCACCGCTCACAACGGTCGCCGTCTAGCTCGACGACGGCTGTCACCACACCGAAGCGATCGCTGGCATGTTTCAGGCAGCGCCCCGACCGCAGTATATCCTGCCGAAGAAGCTGTGTGATAGCGGGGGGTGACACCCCCACACGGATCGGTCCCGCGGCAACAGCACCGTCACGACCGCGACAATGGTCCAGCGATCGCCGGCCAGCGTGCCGCTGTGGGGCGCTACAATCGGCGACGACGATCCGCATTGGGGACGCACCGGCCGCACAAACCTCTCACATTCGGTAGTTGTCGATCGCGAACTGCTCGATCACCCCCGGAACACAGGGGGTGATCC
>CAZTDC010000843.1:0-1234 GCA_964612165.1 uncultured Salinivenus sp. | reverse complement strand
GGTTCAGTGGCTGCTCGTACGGATTGAGATCGCGGGCCACCACAACGATGTCCCGGACGCCAACACCACGATCGCACAATCCCCGGATCGTCGCCATCACGGCACGCGCTTCTTCACGACGCGTCGATGCGGTGAGTTCGACAACTGGACACGACGGTGCTGAGACTGTCGCCGTGAGCGACGTCCGATGGGCGTGCGTCATAGGTCACCCTCCCGTCCGGGAGCATCAATAGACAATAGCTCCGGGAGCCGCTCTGTGAGGAAATCACCGGTCCCGAGCCGGAGGTGAATCTCGATGTCCACGTCCGTCGCTGTACAGAGTCCATGCAGGAGATCAACATATGGTGCAGAGATGCTACTCACACCGACGAACGAAATCCGTTCGATATCGGGGTATCTCTCGGTCCACGGGTCTCCATCTGATCGATCGAGTTTCCGTGTCGCTCGGCGCAGCAAAGCCGCCTTCGAGACAGTCTTGGCCGTCCGTCCACGAATCCACCGTTCGATGGCGACACCGGCGTCAACCAGTGTGGTCGTCTCGTCTGCGATCGGGTGTGTAAACTCGTTGGTGACGCTTCGAATGGCTTCGATCCGGGCCGGATGAAAGTTCGTCATTGCTTCGATCTCTGATCGGATCTGTTCGAGCTGTTGGGGGCCCTCGTCCCGGCACGGAGAGCGGACCGACCGGATTCCCGGCGGCTGTTCAGCAGGCTCCGACGGCAGTGACCGGAGGATCGCAAGGCGGTCAACGCGGTCGAGACTGGTCAGGGTTGTGCCTGTGGCTTCAAGCAGCTCTTCAGCAACGGTTTCCGGATCGATGAACCTGAACGCGTTTTGCGGACGCGCAACTTCGCGAAGCCGTCGCTGGAGGTTCCGTTGGTGGAGATCTGTCGGTGCCAGCACGAGCTCTGTCGGTGTTCTCGTTCGCTCGGCACGATCGAGGAACCGTGCTTCCTCGCCAATATAAATCGATACCTGCGAGCCAACGTCGCTCCCAGTCGTGACGAAAGGATGTGTAGACAGTAGAGCGATCAGGATGCAAGGTCCGGTGAATAGCCCGCCAATATCTCCCCATAGAGTGGAAGTGGACGGGGACAATATTGAGCGATCATTCGTGTGCATTACCGGCGCGACAAACGAACTGCTACCTGCCCGCAAGGAGATCGTAGACTCTAACGCGACTGAGGTCAACCTCACGCCCACTGTTCTAATTAAGTCATCGTGTAGCAACTCG
>CAZTDC010000842.1:0-1262 GCA_964612165.1 uncultured Salinivenus sp. | reverse complement strand
CAGGACGGCAGACATGCGCAAATTCTCTGCACGGAGATGCGCCAAACCCTTACGCGAAGAAAGCGAATTGGCGCATACGCGGGAATAAAAAGTGGTCTAGGTTACCACACGCTGGCCATTCAAGCGATTAGAGAGGGTCGACAGTGGCCACCAATTTTTCTACTGCTCAGATATTCCTTTGTGACAACCATGAGAGCCATTAGTCGAGTGATTATAGGCCTTAGTTTCCTCATGGTCGCCTGGGTGCTTGCCAGTTTCATCGGCGTCATGTTTGAATTGGGCAACGCCGAGTTGTGGACTACCAGTCTCATGTGGTCCCTGATCGCCAGTGTGTTTGTGATGCCCGGGTCCCTGATGGCGTATGCCGCTTCAACCGGTGGAGAAGTGAATGAACCTTCAGTTCCATTGAGGAAGCAGCCTCCGTTCGTCGAGGTCGATGGGGAAGGGGATTCGCCCTGGCCAGACACTGAAACCGTAGACTCGTCCGAATACGAGACGCGTTCGCAGTGACTGTCTGCGGCAATTCTTCTGTCGGACCTTCCATATTTCGTAGATCTGCAGGCAGCATGATTTTCCTCCGAAGGTTCCCCCTGAGGTGATGCATCTTCACTCGGATGGATCGGCTGCGAGATCGGTGACGTCTGGAAAACCAACGGATCCCTTAGTCCACCGGTAAACCGGGAGGGTGAGTACAACGGGTCCCAACCCCAAACAGTGCGGCTCAGCCCCGGGGGCGGGGCTGACCGATCCGTGGAGACGCTTGATCGGTCGATTGGTCCTGCACGAGAAGCACGGATTTCTGTCTCTGCAGAAAAAGGACGGGCGGTTCTGCACAGGGTGGAAGAAAAAAAGCCCGGTCGCCGCGATAGCGGGACCGGGCAAGTCGGGCGTCAGTCCGTCATCAGACCGAACGTGGTAGCGGCGGCGGGATTCGAACCCGCGACCTTCAGGATATGAGCCTGATGAGCTACCACTGCTCCACGCCGCGATGTGTTGGATTTCTTATTACTAAAACGCTTTTTTCGGAGTTCCGGAGCGGGGGGAAATCAATTGTTTTCATTTTTTGTTCAAGGGGGCTTCCCAAAGAGGACGGTACTGCGTAATCCGGGAGATCGTGAAAATAGACATTTGCTTCTCTTGGTCGTTAGAAACCTTCTGGATGTGGCTCATTTATAGCAGCAGTTTTTCGATTCCTCTCAACGAACGTCTGCTTCTGCCATGTCCGCGGAGACGCACATGACGGTCTCGATCACGTTCCAATC
>CAZTDC010000841.1:0-1263 GCA_964612165.1 uncultured Salinivenus sp. | reverse complement strand
AGACCGTCGTCGAATCGGAAGACAGCCGTAAATTGAAACAGGTTCTAAAGCCCCTCCGTCCCTGCGCGCGTGAACCACGGGCACAGGTTGTCAGTAGCACGTTGCTCAAGCGAGGAGCGGGCTCGCGCCGCCACTGCGTCCCCTTCACCATCCACGTCGCCATGCCCGATTCCGAGGCCGACCTCTCGCCCGGCACCCTGCTCATTTCCGCGCCGATGATGCAGGACCCCAATTTTCGCCGCACGGTGGTTCTGCTCTGCGAACACCAGCCGGGGGAGGGCACCTTCGGCCTCACGCTCAATCGCGAGCTCGACGTGCAGCTCGGGGACGTGCTGGAGGACTTCGTGGCCTACAATCCGCCCCTCTACCTCGGTGGCCCCGTTCAGCGCGAGACCCTGCACTACCTACACACCCGCGAGGACATTCCCGGGGGCGTGTCGCTGCCCGGCGACGTGATCTGGGGCGGCAACTTCGAGACCGTTCAGCAGATTGTGAAGGGGGGCGACGCCTCAGAGGATGACCTGCGCTTCTTCCTCGGCTACGCGGGATGGGGTCCGGGCCAGCTGGATGCGGAGCTCGACGAGGAAGCCTGGATTCCGGCCCCCGACGCCACCGACCTCATCTTCGACACCGATCCCGACCAGCTCTGGCGCACAATCCTGCGTCGCCTGGGCGGGGAGTACGCCGTGCTGGCCAACTTTCCCGACGATCCGCGAATGAATTAGGGCGCTATGCGTTGGAGGGCGAGCGTTGAGGAGGCAGAGGGAAGCTGTCGCGAGTGCGCGGAATAGATCGCTCCTTGATTGCGAACGTGGGAATCCTTTCGGCTCCGGCCCGTATACAAGACCCGAATGAATTATGACGGGGGAAGGCAATAGAGGGCGGTCTGAAACCAGCGTCGCTTGAACGTTGCCCTCCATCAACAGCACTGCCTTAAGAACCTGCACGCTTATGCCTGGCACGCCCGAAAACACGAAAACGGAAAATGAGCGGGAGCTGAACTTCTGGGAGAATCTCTACTTCCCAGAGCTCTTCAAGGGGCTCGGCTACTCATTTAACAAGATCACCAACGAGCCCACCTACACCTTCGAATACCCGGAGGAACAGTGGTATCCCCCCGACAGCTACCGCGGACGACCGGTGCTTGTGGAAGAGGACGGGCGCCCCCGGTGCGTCTCGTGCAACCTCTGTGCCCGCGCCTGCCCCCCGCTCGCCATCTCCATGCAGTCGAAGGAGGTGGACAACGTGAAGGAGCGGGAGCCG
>CAZTDC010000840.1:0-1267 GCA_964612165.1 uncultured Salinivenus sp. | reverse complement strand
CGCAAAGTACCTGCGCGATGCCCTTCCGAATGCCTCCTTTATCGGATTTACCGGCACGCCCATCGCTGAAGACGATCGCGACACCACCGCCGTCTTCGGAGACCTGATCCATACCTACGACATGAAGCAGGCCAAGAAGGACGGGGCGGTGGTGGGCATCAAGTATGAGCCGCGTCACATCAAGCTGCGGCTCTCGAACGATGAGATCGACGAGGAGGTGGAGGAAATTGCAGCCGGGGACGATATTGAACTCGAGAAGCAGAAGTGGTCGGCTATGGAGCGGGCCGCGGGAACCGACGAGCGGCAAGCGAAGCTCGCCGAAGACATCATTGCGCACTTCGGGAAACGTCGGGAGTCGATCGAAGGCAAGGGCATGATCGTCTGCATGAGTCGGCGCAACTGTGTCGGGCTCTACGAAGCCATCGTCGAGCGATTGCCTGAGTGGCACGATCCCGCCTTCGACAAGGGGAAGATCAAGATCGTCATGACAGGCAACATCTCCGAGGATCCGTCGGAGTGGAACGAGCGCGGTCACATCACCACGAAGCGCAATCGGGAACAGATCAAGGAGCGGTTCAAGGACCCCGATGACGAACTGGAGCTCGTGATCGTCTGCGACATGTGGCTCACGGGGACCAACATCCCGTGCCTCCACACCCTGTACGTCGATAAGCCGATGAAGGGACACAATCTGATGCAGGCGATTGCGCGGGTGAACCGCGTTTTTCGGGACAAACCCGCCGGCCTCGTTGTTGACTACATCGGCATCGGCACTGAGCTAAAGAAGGCCACGAAACGGTACACAGACCAGGGCTTCGGCGCCCCCGCCGAGAACCTGGAGGAAGAAGCCTTCGACCAGTTTGACGGGGCCCTGGCCGCAGTCCGCGAGACCCTTCCAGACTTCGTCGATCGGGAGCTGATTGCCAACTGGCGGGACCTGTCGAAGATCGACTTCGAGGATCTTCTAAGCCGCCTGTACAACTTCTACCTGGAGACCGACGACCGGCGCGATGATTTCCTCCGGAAGGAAAAGCGGCTCCGCAAGGCACACAGCCTCGTCCAGCACCGGGAGGAGGTAGAGGAGTATGCAGACGAAGTGGCGTTTTACCAGTACGTCCGCAATCAACTGAAGCGAACCAAGGACAATGAGTCCCGAGAAGAAGACGAGGAGCGGGCCCAGGCCATCCGGGACCTCGTGGAGCGAAGTATCGAGGCGGAGGAGGCGGTGGACATCTACGAGGCCGCAGGAATCGACAAGCCCGACATC
>CAZTDC010000839.1:0-1269 GCA_964612165.1 uncultured Salinivenus sp. | reverse complement strand
CCCCGCGCAGCACGAACGCATGGTGGTCTTGGTTGACGGATGTCGGCTCCCTTCTCGGGAATCGGGTACCAGGTTCTGATGGACGACCACACGAGCCGACTGGTCCTTCGTGACCCTTCACCCGAACGGAGCTCCGGCCCGCCGACATGAACCGCGTGGGGGTCGGCTCGGTCATTCAAGATATTCGGAGGAGCAACGTGTCCGGGTGGGCGTCCTCTGCGCCGGACGGATGGACGGAGGCATTGCTGGTGTCACGGCCAAAAGCAACCTCGAGGCGGTGATCAAGGACCGCCTCCTCGACCTACCAGCGCGCGGGAAGAAGCAGGTTTGGTCGTCGACAAATCTCAACCACCGACGCCAGATCGTCCGTCGCTTCGAGCGCGACTAAGCGACTGAACAGGTCGGCCGACGGAAGCGTGACTTTGCACACCGGTTCGGCTCACGGTTCGAGCCAACACCGACCCTGGTCCAGTACGACGAAAAGGGGACGACCTTTCACGACCCGTAGTCCCGGCCGCCTCTCTCAAGAATTTGGTGGGGAGGCGCTCGCCTATTCCTACTCACAATCTTCTCCCCGGTCAATGCCCGCTGTTCGATCGATTGAAGACCTGCGGGACGCACTCGCGGATCCCGCCGCCTACGCTCACGATCCGGATCACGTATCGCTGGAGCAGACCCACATCTCCATCGTCGCCATCGTGCCTCCATGGGTCTATAAGATCAAAAAACCCGTCGAGCTCGGCTTCCTCGACTTTTCGACATTGGAGAAGCGCCGACATTACTGCGAGAGAGAGGTTCAGCTGAACAGACGGCTCTGCGAATGTACGTACGAGGGCGTTGTGCCGGTCGTGGACACGTCCGACGGCCTGCGCGTAGATCCCGACGACGACCGAGGGGACATCGTCGACTACGCCGTCAAGATGCAGTATCTCGATCCCGACCGTTTCCTGGACGCCAAAATTGAGCGGGGCGAGGCGACCGCCGCGGAGGTCAACCGGGTGGCCGACACGCTCTGTTCATTCTACAAAGAGCGTCCCTCCACACCGGAGGTGGCCGAGGCGGGATGGATCGACAACCTCCGTCTGAGCACCGATGAGAACTTCGAACAGACGGCTGATCAGGTTGGATCGGCCCTTACGCGTCCGGCCTACGAGGCCCTCCGCTACTATACCGAGCGCTTCTATGATCAGAATGCTGCGCTCTTCCACCGCCGGCGGGCCGGGGGCTTCATTGTCGACGGGCACGGCGACCTGCGCCTCGAACACGTTC
>CAZTDC010000838.1:0-1279 GCA_964612165.1 uncultured Salinivenus sp. | reverse complement strand
AGCGGGGAGCCGCCGACCAAGGCAGAAATAGCACGTCACTCCCGGATTTCGGAAATTCGCTCACGGAAAACCGGTCTCAAATGTTCTGTGAGCGTTTCAAAGCCGTTCATCAACTCTTCCCAGTCACTCAGTGCTTGTGCTACGTCTCTCCTCCCCCGTCGATAACTATTGCCCGCCTCAACAGACTTTTGAATCGTACCTAACAGGTCGTTTACAGCCTCACGTTCCTCCTCTTCAAGGAATACCGTATTCGTCCTTGCCGCGTGCTCAAAATCAACGAGTGCTTCGTTCAATTCCTCTTCCAACTCGTCACTCACTTCCCCCTCTGCACTGGCCTTATTCACGTACTGGTAAGCGACGGCATGGCACCGCTCTGCTACCTCCAGTAATTCCATGAGTGCATCCGCCTCCTTTTGAAGAAGATAATCCGCTGAGGCCCGCTTATTTTGTGCCTCGATGGTCTTCTCCTTTGCTTGTAGATTCACCCTGGACTGAAGATACGAACCAGCAAGGGCAGAGCCTGCTGTAAGCACCCCTACCAGAACCTCTGGCGGTATTTGAACAACCATGAGCGAGATAGGAGCGTCCTCCGGGAAAAGTGTAGTTCCTGATGTATTTGAACGGACCGAAGGACGCCGGGCCAGCGGCTGGCAGGGCTGGCGCTCCCCTTCGCTACGGAAGCGCGACTCACTACGACGGCCCGGGCGGTTCCGACTACCTGAGCGGCCTGGTGCTTATATTCAGCCACCAACAAGATAGTATATGGACAATATCAAAGCCCTCCTGCTCCCCACAGGCATCGGCGTTCTCATCGTCGTTCTCGTGGCAATCAGCGCCATCTGGAACGAGGGGTTACGGGCCGCAAGAGCTGGAACAGGCCCTCTTGCGGATTTTCTGGGCGAGTTTATCAGTTTCTTCGTACTCGTATTAGTAGTCCTCGCAATATTCGGAGCGATACGTGAGGCGGTCTAATCCGGGGTTGACGACGAGCGGACCGACCTCCAGCAGGATGAGTCGTCAAGCGTCCGGCTCGGCCCCGGTCTCCGACTCCGCCTTCACCTTGTCCGCGAACATCTCTCGGACCTTCTTGACCTTCGGTTCAGCGTACATCGCACAGTAACGGTCGTTAATATTTCCATCAGCTGTGCGTACCTTGTCGTAGTAATCCTGGTGTGACTCTTCGGCCTTCCAGAACCGCTCTAGCGGTTCGATCTCGGTGACGATCTCGTCGTTCTCGTAGCTCTCGAACTGTCCGGTGTCGAGCTCGGCGACGAACCGT
>CAZTDC010000837.1:0-1281 GCA_964612165.1 uncultured Salinivenus sp. | reverse complement strand
CGACATACTCGCTGAAGAGATAACGGCGGTTGCGTTTCTGACCGGTCGTTTCGTCGAGAATCCCCAGGTCTTCGAAATCGCTCACAAGAGTCGACGCCGTGGGATAACTCACCTCTAAGTGGTCGGCTACGTCCTGCACCTGAACAGACGGCTGGCGGTAAAGCAGCTTGAGGAGCTGTTGTGCATTGGCGGCCCTCTGGCCGAGAGAGAGGGCTTTCTCCTCGACCCGCTCGCGAAGAGCGACAATCTCCTCAAAGGTTTCCGTCCCCGTCCGCGCCGTCTCGCGCACCGCCACCAAGAAGAAACGAATCCACTGCCCCATGTCACCAGACGAACTCACGCGCCGGAGGGCATCGTAATACGCTCCTCGGTGCTTTTCGATGTAACTCGACAGGTAGAGCGAAGGCTTCCGCAAAAACCCATTTGCCATTAGGTAAAGCGTGATGAGCAGCCGCCCGATGCGCCCGTTTCCATCCAGGAAAGGATGAATCGCCTCAAACTGGTAGTGACTGATGGCAATCCGAATCAGGTGCGGGACGTCGATCTCGTCGTTGTGCCAGAATTTCTCCAAGTCACTCATCAGATCCGGGACTTCGTTTGGAGGGGGCGGAATGTAGACCGCGTCCTCGAAGCTCGTTCCCCCGATTCGATTCTGAATCTGCCGATACTCCCCAGGTTGTTTGTTTTGGCCACGCACGCCGCTCATCAGCGTGCGGTGCGTCTGTCGGAGTAGGCGGGTCGAGAGCGGCAGGTCGCCGAGCGCATCAATTGCTTCGTTCATAGCACGGATATAGTTCTGGACCTCCTCCCAGTCGTCGCGCCGGTCGGGCCTCACGTCCTCTTCAGGCCGGAGCGCCTCTTCCATCTCCGTACGCGTTCCCTCGATCCGACTGGAGTCGGTTGCCTCCTTCACCACGTGCAACCGGATGAAAAGATCGATATCGGGCACGCTTCGCGAAAAGACATCAAGCTCAACAAGCGCCCGCGTGGCCTCTTCCAGAAGAGTACTGATACGCCCATCGTCCCACGTCCATCCATGGTTCACCGGAGCAGGAATGAAGGCTGCATACCCTGTCATTTGCTCCCTCCGGCCGGGATTGAAGTCAGAGAGGTGAACGGCACCGGCTTCCGTATCATCACTCGGGGGCATGAAAAGTGACTCTATTTAAGAAAGCGAGATCATATTTAAATAAACCGCTGAGCTATTAAAAGGCCACCTTGCCTTTTGAAGTTAGCATCGATTACCGGCGGCGCGTATAGCACGTAGGGGGACTTCGTCTT
>CAZTDC010000836.1:0-1291 GCA_964612165.1 uncultured Salinivenus sp. | reverse complement strand
CGCATCGTCCGCCACCCCGACAGCGAGGACGACATCTGGTGGGGACCCATCAACATGGAGATCGACGACCACACGTTCGAGATCAACAAAGAGCGGGCCCAGGACTACCTCAACACCCGCAAGCGCATCTACGTGTTGGACGGATACGCCGGCTGGGACCCGGAGCACCGCCTCAAGGTGCGCATCATCTGCTCCCGGCCCTACCACGCGCTGTTCATGCACAACATGTTGATCCGGCCCTCGCAGGAGGAGCTAGCCGAGTTTGGCGAGCCGGACTTCGTGATCTACAACGCCGGCGAGTTTCCGGCCAACCGGCAAACGAAGCACATGAGGTCGAAGACGAGCGTCGACCTCTCATTCGAGAATCAGGAGATGGTGATTCTCGGTACGCAGTACGCCGGGGAGATGAAGAAGGGCGTCTTCACGGTGATGCACTACCTGATGCCCAAGCGGGACGTGCTGTCGATGCACTGCTCGGCCAACGAGGGCGAGGACGGCGACGTATCGCTCTTCTTCGGCCTCAGCGGCACCGGCAAAACCACCCTCTCGGCCGATCCGGAGCGCAAACTCATCGGCGACGACGAGCATTGCTGGAGCGACGACGGCGTCTTCAACATCGAAGGGGGCTGCTACGCCAAAGCCATCGACCTGTCCGAAGAGGATGAGCCGGAAATTTACAACGCCATCCGCTACGGCACCGTCCTCGAAAACGTTGTCTACGACGAAGACACCCGCGAGGTCGACTACACGGACGACTCCATTACGGAAAACACCCGGGCCTCCTACCCACTCGACTACATCGACCGGGCCAAGATTCCCGGCGTGGGCGGCCATCCGGACAACATCATTTTCCTGACCTTCGACGCGTTCGGCGTCATGCCGCCGGTGAGCAAGCTCAGCCCCGAGCAGGCGATGTACCACTTCATCAGCGGGTACACGGCGAAGGTGGCCGGTACCGAGGTGGGCGTCGACGAGCCACAGGCCACCTTCAGCGCCTGCTTCGGCGCCGCATTCCTCGTGTGGCCGCCCGACAAGTACGCCGAGATGCTCGCCGAGAAGATGCGCGAGCACGACGCCGAGGCGTGGCTCGTGAATACGGGCATTACGGGCGGGCCGTACGGCACGGGCCACCGCGTGCCGCTCAAGTACACCCGAGCGATGGTCGACGCCATCCATGACGGCTCTCTGGTCGAGGCCCCGAAGAGGACGGAGCCGGTGTTCGGGCTGGACGTGCCCACCGAGTGCCCCAACGTGCCCAACGACATCCTCATGCCGCGCGAGACGTGGGACG
>CAZTDC010000835.1:0-1292 GCA_964612165.1 uncultured Salinivenus sp. | reverse complement strand
TCACCGACCTGATGCAGGACGCCTCGCAGTCGCTCCTGCAGCTGATGGGCGGAAAGGGCTACCGGCTCGATCACGTGGCCGGCCGCTCGGTCGTGGACAGCCGCCCGTTCCAGATCTTCGAGGGCTCCAACGACGTCCTCTACCAGCAGATTTCGGAGTCGGTGCTCAAATCGATGCGACAGATGAAGGAGAGAAATCTCCACTCGTTCCTTGAGGACCATGACCTCACCTCCCGGGCCGTCGATTACTTTAACGACTCCCTCGACTTTGAGGTGGACCAGTCGCTGCCGCAGCGCAAGCTCGTGGAGCTGGGGCGCGTGCTGGGGCGCGTCGCCACGATGGACATGGTCATCGAGCTTGGTGACCGCGGCTTCCGAAGCGATCTGATCTCAAACTGCCTGCAGGTCTTTCAAAAGAAGGTAGACGGTCTGCTAGCCACCTACCACCGCGGCGAGCCGACGTCGGTTATCGAGGACTACATGGACGGCAGTGCCTGGCTCGATTATGTCAACGCGTGACTGCGTGCACCTCTGCGCGCGTCTGATCAAACCTCCGACGGTACTGCCTCTACGTCATCGGTTTCCGTATTGCGTATTTCGTATTGCGTCAGATTAGCGAATACGGAAGTACGCAACACGGAATACGCAATACGCTTCCGTCCGCATAGGGCAGTCGAAGGGACACCAACCGAAATACTCTCCACCTATCCGAACGTCGTCTCATGTCTGTCCGCTTCGGAGTCGTCGTGTTTCCGGGGTCGAACTGTGACCACGACGCCTATCACGCCGCTGAGCACGTGCTCGGGGAGGAGGCCGAGTTTATCTGGCACGAGGACGAGAGCGTAGGGGACGTCGACGTGGTGGTTGTGCCGGGTGGTTTCTCATATGGCGACTATCTACGCTCTGGCGCCATCGCGCGCTTTTCGCCCATCATGCAGGACGTAGTGCGGTTCGCGGAGGATGGCGGACTCGTGCTCGGCATCTGCAACGGCTTTCAGATCCTGTGCGAGGCCGGCCTGCTGCCGGGCACCCTCATGCGGAACGAGTCCCTCCGCTTTGTGAGCAAGCCCACGACCCTCCGCGTGGAAAATGCCAACACGCCGTTCACCGGCGCTCTGCACGAGGGGCAGGTCGTAACCTTCCCGGTGGCTCACGGGGAAGGCCGCTACTTCGCGGACGAGGACGTGCTGGACCGGCTCGACCAAAACGAACAGATCCTCTTCCGCTACAGTACGCCCGACGGCACGGTGACCGACGACGCCAACCCGAACGGATCGGTGCGCAACATCGGCG
>CAZTDC010000834.1:0-1293 GCA_964612165.1 uncultured Salinivenus sp. | reverse complement strand
GCAATACGATTCCGCATACCGATGATCGCATGCCACGGAACCGCATCGTACCGCTTTCGAAGTTCTTCAGTAAGTTGGCGGCTGGCCTCACCAATGATTTCAAGTTGACGAACGACCGCGCCCCGGATCATTGGGTCCTCATCGAACGCAGCACGGCCGATCCCTTCCAGATAATTCGCGATTCGATTAATGGCATCCTGAATGTGGCGAAGGTACACCTCATTCGTCTTCATAGATCACCCTCCGGTCCGAATCAATGAACGGACGAACGTGCGGGCTCAGGGCCTTTTCGGTCACAATCTCGACCGGACGCCCAATCTTGCTGCCGAGTTCGTCTTCGAGTTCGAACCAGCGCAGTCCGAGGCGGGGGCGTTCGCCCTCCGGCCGCAGGGTAACAAGCACGTCTACGTCGCTCTCGGCGGTAGCCTCTCCCCGGGCTGCCGATCCGAAGAGCTCAATTCGGGAGGCGTACGGCCGGAGATGAGAGACGATTTTGTCCTGGATCGTGTCGTCTATGACACTGGACATGATAGTAGGGAGGATCAGTCGCGTACGTAGTCTTCCAAAAGCACGGCCGTGTCGGGAAAGAGGTCGGCGACGGTATTGTCTCCGGTCACGAGCGGCGTATCGAGCTCTTGGGCCAGGGCCACGTACTCGCAGTCGTAAGCGGAGTGGCCCGACGCATCGACGAGCCGAAGCACGTCGGCCGTGGCGACGCTGTACGTGGTGCTCTCCAGGTCGGCCTCCACCGTCTCCGCGATCCGCTGCGCATCGCCGAGCGAAAGCTCCCGGTGGGCCATGTGCTGATAGAGCACGTTTCGGAACTCCGAGCGCCAGAGACGGGGAGCGTGCCAGTCGGCATCCCGCTCCCGGACCCTCCGGGCCGCCTCCGTCCGGCGGGCCTCCAGCCAAAAATAGCTGATCACATCGTTGTCGACAACAATCATGCGCGGCCCTCCCGCTTGCCCTCTTCGATGAGGCTCGCGTCAAAGGTCTTGCCGATGCGGTCATTGAGCGCTTCCGCTTTGGCGATGGCCTCCTCGGCACTCATGCGGGAGGGCCTCAAGGCCCGCTCCAAAATGGTAATGGCCTCGCTGTTCATGCTGCGGCGGTGACGCTCGGCTCGCTCTTTGAGCCGCTCGTGCAGCTCTTCGGGAACCTGCTTGAGGGTCAGAGTCGGCATGGTTTCTATCTGGATGCAGATTGGTGTCGTAGTGGACCCGATTCAACCAACCTCCACATTCTTCGTTTCCCGCGGCCGGAAGGCCGTCATTCGGTTCCGGTGAGAACGGA
>CAZTDC010000833.1:0-1300 GCA_964612165.1 uncultured Salinivenus sp. | reverse complement strand
TGAAGTTAGCATCGATTACCGGCGGCGCGTATAGCACGTAGGGGGACTTCGTCTTCGGCAGTATCTGTACAAAAATGGGCGCTAAGTGCCGCCAAGACAAAAGACCACCCGTCAACGCCGCCGCGAAACGGCGTTGTTTCAGATGCTCGCATTATCGGTTGTTATATTTCGGGGCCGAAATCAGGGTAGGATGGCCGGGGTTTTCTTGTCGGCTCCGCCGGTGGTGTCCCCCAGGTCGCTTACTCCTCCTCGCGGTACGCTCGGATCCAGTCCACCTCAAGCCGGAACGGACCGTCTTTTCCATCGATGATATAGATCCCAATCGACTTCACGGCCGAGAGGTCAAGCGGGTCCGGGCTTACCGGCTCCCCGTGTGCGGTCTCTTCTAAAGAGTCGAAGGGGACGCGGACGGTCTTCCAGGAGCGTGTTGTCGGAAATGGCCCGCGCCGGTTCACCTCACGGCCTCTGCTTTCGGTGCCGTCGCTCACGTCGAGCTCAAAGGTGCGACCGCCGCCGCGGACGCGAAGCTCGATTCCGTCGTAGCCGGACAGGTCCACCTTCCGGCCAGCACGAACCGACGAGAACCCGCCACCCTCGGTAACCACCTCTCCGGTGAAGACGAGCGTGCCCTCGGTTACCTTGGCGGCGCCCGTCGAGCGTCCGCCCATCACGCGGTCGCTTTCGACGCGCCAACGGGCTTTCTCCGCACCCTCGAAGTCAAAAAGCATCTTCGGCGGGACATCTGTCTTTTCAGCAACTGGGGCGCCTTTTGCCTGGGCACCCGTCGACGGAGCAGAGGCCGCTGTGGATCCAGCATCTGGGGGAAAAAGGAAAGGTACGGCGGCAAGGGCGAGCGTAAGAAGACCAATCATAAGCCTGGAACGACCGGAATCAGGAAAGATGCGGATCGAGGACCCGGGAAGGACAAGGCTCTTGGCCGGTGGGCAGCCGCCAGGCGTGCGCATTCCTACTCCTCCACGACGCTGATCGACTCGACTTCCTCCTCCGAAAAGGTTACGCTTTCCCCACTGGCCGTTTCGATCATGTATCCCTGCCTGGTTTTCTGGATGTCGTCCTTCGACTGGACCTGGTATCTGATCTTCCGCAGGTCTGTGGTGGTGACTTCGGCAACGAGCATCTCACTGGGCTTTGTGTTCTCATCGGGCTCTGTGTCTTGAAATACAACAGATGGGGAAGGACCCTCAGCTGAATTACGTCTCGGGCGCTTCGCCAATCTGCTTCAGCAGCTCTCGGGGCGTGAGGATCGGAATCCCCATGTAGCTCTCCAGCTCCAGGAGGT
>CAZTDC010000832.1:0-1301 GCA_964612165.1 uncultured Salinivenus sp. | reverse complement strand
GTACAGATCCGACGCGTCGGTTACAAGGAAGCCGCACCGTCTCGCCCTGAGCAATGCTGGCCCGCCATCTCTCACGCGAGCACACTTTCTTGGCCGGAGTCCGCCACAAACAGGCAACTAGAGCGGGTCGTGTCCACCATCGACCGCATGAACTCGAAGTCCGGCATCTCCCTTTATATGGTCGGCCTCACGGTGGTGGCGTTCGGCAGGAGCGCCCCGAACTCGCCGTTGGCATCGGGACCCGTTTAGCCGACCACGCGACGTAGCTGTTGGGAATGTCGTGGGGAGCACCGTCTTCAGTATTCTCTTTATCCTGGGCTTGCAGCGCTGTCGGACCGGAGGTGAATAAACAGTCTTCCCCGAATTCCTTCGTTCTCCAATTCGTTTCCAACGCTCTGCACAGGCTCAGGAGCGTGTTACGCAGATGCTCGCTCCCCCGCATTGCACCGAGGGTGCGCCTAATCGCCCCCGACATCACGTAGCAGTCAACGAGGACAGGAAATTCGTTTCGGCGAAAACAGAGTTCGTGCGAGAGGATTCCCACCGCGCCTGGCGCCTCCGAAGCTGAACGTGAACAAAGGGCAACCGAATCGGATAGCGCATGCCGCCGATGGTGTGTTCGATAGGCGTGTACTGATGAAACGGAACCAGGCGGTAGGTCTCTTGACCAAGCGCGAGCATCTGAGAGTCAGGCAGAGCCACTTTGAAGCTGTGTTTGGTGTTGGTAACGCTCCCATCTGTCGTTTCATACTCAGACGGGAGCTCGTGGAGAGCAGTGGACGTGGCCACCGACGGATCGAGCGCCACGGGCGAGGGGGCAATACCTTTCAATTCGCCAAAGAAAAAGCCCGACTGCAACAGCAGTCAGGCTTTCAGCTCCCCGGGCTGGATTCGAACCCGCATGCCGACAGCCGTCGGCATAACAGCCGCATGCTCTACTGGATTCGGTCCGCCAACTGAATCTTCCCCTCAACCACGTAGCGAGTCATTTTCTTGCTCTTCCAACTTTTGATCAGCTGCTCAGCCTCCACCGCCTCCTCTTTCGTCGCAAACTCTTGCCGAAAAACCAATTCCCAGGGCCGATACCGCGCGGTAAATCCCGTCGAGGTCGAATTGTGATGCTCCACTCGACGCTCCGGGTTTTGCGACCGTCCGACGTAATACCGCCCATTCTCCTCCGACTGGAGAATGTAGACGAAGTGGCTCATGGCAAGGGGGCATTCAACAGAAAAAGCCCAACTGGACCACCCAGTCAGGCTTCTGGCTCCCCGGGCTGGATTCGAACCAGCAGCCCTGCGGTT
>CAZTDC010000831.1:0-1310 GCA_964612165.1 uncultured Salinivenus sp. | reverse complement strand
TTGACGAGCAGCATGATGACCGCGTACAGGACCGTCACGATGAGGACGCTCCCGATGATGGCGAGCGGAAGGTTTCGGCCCGGGTTTTTCATCTCCTCGGCCACCGTCGTGATCTTTGCGAACCCGAGGAAGGACACAAAGACGAGGGCCGTGGCGGGGAGGACGGCGTCCCATCCCTTTGGGGCGAGGGGCGTGAGCGTGGCCACGTCGGCGTTCCACGTGCAGGCGGCCATGAATACGACCAGGATGCCGAGGAGCGTCAGCACAATGACGTTCTGTAGCTTTCCCGTCTCCTTGGCCCCCACGTAGTTGACCCCGACGAAAAAAGCCCCCGCCAGGAGGGCAAAGAGCTGATCGTCGGTCACCGTGAGGCCGGCGACGTGCAGATCGGGAATGGGAAGAAAGCCGACGACGTAGCTCCCGAAGCCGAGCGCGTAGAAGGCCGAGGCGAACGCCAGTCCCATCCAATTTCCCAGCCCGGCGATGCTTCCGAAAAGGGGGCCGAGCGCGTGGTTGACGTAGTAGTAGCTCCCCCCCGCCTTTGGCATGGCCGTGCCCAACTCGCTGGCCGACATGGCGGTGAAGAGCGAGATCACCCCGCCGATCACGAACGACAGCGCCACGATGGGCCCGGCCACCTCCGTCGCGGGTCCCGGCAGCACAAAGATGCCGGCCCCGATCATGGTGCCGACGCCAATCGTGAGGGCCTCCAGGAGGCCGAGGTCCTTCGCAAGTTCGCTCATTGCTGAGGAGGTGTGGAGTTCTACACTATAGCAACGATGGATTACGCCAGCACCTCCCGGAACGAAATCTCCTCGGCGGCCAGCACGAACACGGTGGGCGGCAGGCCGGCGGTGCGCTCGTGCAGACGGGTGTAGTACGACACGTAATCGGCCTCCTCCTCCGGCGTCGCCATGCCGAGGAAGACAATGTCGGCGTCCTGGGACGTGTCGTGAACGATCTCGTCGAAGACGCGCCCCTCGGCCTCGATCACGTTCAGCGTGGCGCCCGTTCGCAGTTGGTCCAGCACGGGGCCAACCACTCGGCGCCGTTCCTCAGACTCCTCGGCGTCGGCCGCCACGACGTTGACCCGCACCTGGGCGCCCTGCCATTCGAGATTCGTCTGAAGCAGGTAGGCGAGAATTTTCATAAGCCCGCCGTTTCCCCTGAGCCCGCTCCACCACACGTCGATCCGCGCCCGCTCCCCAAAGCCCTGATCGCCCCCGCGGAGCACCACGACGTTGCGACGGGCCGCGTACAGATGCTCGATGAGCGTGCAGAACTGCTCGTGATGCGTCGGGTCCTCCGTG
>CAZTDC010000830.1:0-1311 GCA_964612165.1 uncultured Salinivenus sp. | reverse complement strand
ACCAGGCTACGTTGAGTCCAAGGGAGAACGAGCGGGCGGGGCCTGGCTCGTAGTAGCGCCCCCCGAATGCGTTGATCGTGACTGAGCTAGCGTAGCGCTCGTCGAGCAGATTGTCGAGTGCTACGAACGGTTTGAGCGTCACGCTGCCCACGTCAACGCCACGATGGCCGAGGCGGAGGTCAACGAGCACGTATCGTGGCGTCTTGGCGGTATTCGCATTGTTCGTGAAGTAGCTCGTCACACCCTCCCCAGAGAGACGTAGCCACCAGCTCTGATGGTCTACCTGAGTGTGAAGGTACACCCGTTTCGAAGGAATCCCCGGTACGCGGTTGCCGACGATACTGGAATCCGTTCCGGACTCCGTAATGACGAAACGAGTCGTTGTGTAGCGGGCTGCGACCTCCAGGTGTTGGGTAGCCTGCCAAGTGAGGCTCGTTTCGAGGCCGTCGTGCGTGTTGGCAGCGAGGTTTGCGTAGACATCGCGACCGGAGGGCGCTTCGTACGACGAGATGAGTTTGTCGACCTGAAGACGGTACAGGGCTACGTCAAATTGGAGCTGTGCGTCGGGGAGAACACCGCGCGTTCCCACCTCAAAGCCGCGGGTGCGCTGGGGCTCTACCTCCTGGTTGAAGCCACCACCTCCTCCTGGCCGATTGGAAAGTTCGGAAGCCGTCGGCGTTTCGAAGGCCGTGCTGTACTGGGCATAGAGTTGAGCGTTTCCGGCGTCGTAAGAGGCCCCAATCGAGGGACTCCACGCCGTGAAGAGACGGGTCCCGGACTGGTCCCCATCCGTTGTAAGTCGATCATCGGCGTGAAACCGGAGCCGATTGAATCTGAGACCTCCCGTGATCGAAAATCGCTGGGTGAGGTTGGCGCGAACGTATCCGAAAGCGGCGCCGCTCAGAACGGTTTCCCGTTGACTGAGATTCACGTCGCCCGCCGCCGTTCCAGTTGCTGAAGTAGAATCAAACTCGACACGGTCGTCAGATTGCAAGCCGCCGTCCACCCCGATCCCCCCCTCAATGCGTCCCGTGGAGCGGCGAAGCGTAAATCGTCCGCCCCCGCTGTGACGATCGTACGTGATGGTGCCGAAGGAGAGGGGATTTTCCAGGGAGCGGTACAGATAATAACCAGAACCGGACAGGGTGGCAGGACCGAAATCATGTTTGACGAACGCACCGACTTGTCCTTGCTCGCTCTGTTTGCCAGCGTTGACTTGTACGAAGGCGGGTCGGGCCTGCCGAGGATTGTCGCGAAACTGGTCGAGCGTGAGACTGCTCGGATTCTCGGTGTCCTGCACGTCCCCGGCGG
>CAZTDC010000829.1:0-1314 GCA_964612165.1 uncultured Salinivenus sp. | reverse complement strand
GAGTTTACTCAGAGCCTTCCACATCCAGGGCCCGTTCCACAGGTGGAGTTTGTGCTAGGAGATCAGCGGATTGTTGCGAGGGTGGATACTGCCTTAGACCATCGTCGTACTGCAGAGAGTCTGGGATCCGTCTCATTGTGGGACTTGAAGACAGAAGAACAGGTCGTCACCATCGATTCTGTAAATGGCAATTATGTGGGACAGGCATTGCAGGTGACTCCGGATCGGGATAAAATAATTGTCGTTCGGGATCCCCTTCTTACCGCTGCAGAGGAATTGTCAGCACGTCGAATTTCGAAGGAAGACTCAGTACTCCTCCAGATTCGGTCCGTCGATGATGGACAGTTGCTTTCAACTCTTGGCACTCGAAGAAAAATTGAACGACTCGCCGGTGGATCGGAAAACTCTGATCAAGGGATCGGTCCAAAGGGGGAGAATATCCTTGCAGTCAGAGGATCGTCCGTTTATGCCTATAACCTTGCCCGAGACTCGGTAGTCGGAAGCGCCTCTGGCCCTACCGGTGTAGCTCCCATCTTTCATCCCGCCGGAAAGGAGGTTGCATTGGCTGAGAAGGAAAGTTCAGGAGTACTCCCAACGCAGATCGGATTATACAGCTTTCCCGATCTGAAAAAGAAAAGCGCAATTCAATATTCGGCGGGGCAGTCGAATTTTCAGATTCAGCTCACCGTACCAACGGATTTTAGTTTGAAAGGAGAATTCTTAGCGACAGTAGGCAATACCGAGAATGGGAAGAATCTGCCTGTCGTCTGGAAGACGCCGAAGGATTCAGGAAAGGCAGAAACGAAGGCCTATTTGCCCAATCACGAAGGTAACTCGAATGGAACTCCTCGCTTTAGTCCCGACGGTCACTACTTGGTGACAAGTGGTGAGCAAGAAATACGGATTTACGGCGCTGAAGACGGGGGTAAATCATTCATGAAGAAGGTTTTTCACCTCCATCCTTCGGGCACGGTGGACTTGGTCCGATACACTCCTGATGAGAAGCGGCTCATTGTTCGAACTGAGGAAGGACAACTTCAAGCGTGGCCCGTCTACGACTCTGCCCAAGCCCTCATAGACACGGCTCGCGCGCACGCCACCCGCCAGCTCACCGTCGTCCAGCGAGAGGAGTTCAATCTTGCGCCGTAGGCCACTCGTTCGCCACTCTCTTTTCGCGTATCCGGGGACCGCCCATGTTCTCGCTTGCCGACTCGGCGCCCGAAACCGTCTCAGCACATCCGGAGGGCCGCATCCCCATTGTCCTCGGCGTCACCGGTCACCGGACCCTCCCCGATGAGGAATTGATCGAAGAGA
>CAZTDC010000828.1:0-1317 GCA_964612165.1 uncultured Salinivenus sp. | reverse complement strand
GAAGGAGCACCAGGACGGGGCGAAAGAAGAGGCCGAGCATCAGCAGGATGCCGCCACCAAACTCGGTGAGGGCCGCCATAAAGCCCCAGAAGGTGGGCCAGACGGTGATGCCGAAAATCGCCATGTTGCCGCCGAGGTCGGCCCAGGTGCCGGCCCCGCCTGTGATCTTGGCCCAGCCGTACACGAAGACGAACGAAATGCCAATGCCAATGCGGAGGACGAGGAGCCCCGCGTCCACCGAACTCCACCGCGAGGAATCCAAAGGGGATGACATAAGGGCGGGAAGAATGGGGCGAGAACACAGGCAACGGGGTGTCGCTGGGCACAGGACGGGACGATTATCCGCCCATCATCTCGTCGATGCTATACTTGCCGGGCCCAGTGAAGATGATGCTCAGAAACACCACTCCGAAGAGAAGGGCCTTCTCCGGGCCGCCGTCAATGACCCCCGTAATGTGGGACATGGCCGCGACAAACATGTTTAGAACCACCAGGATGGCAGCCGGTCGGGTCAAAAAGCCCACGACGACCGAAAGGGCCGCGGCGAACTCGGCAAATGCCGCCATGAAGCCCCAGAATGTCGCGGCAAAACCGATCCCAAAGATGCCATTCATCACGCCCCCGAGTCCGGCCCACTGCTCCGGTCCCCCAGCGATCTTGCCCCACCCATGGAGGAAGGCCAGCATACAGCCGATGGTGACACGGAGAAGGAGAAGTCCGGTGTCGCGGTACTTGTCGAGATGGGTCCAGATCATGAGGGCGGTTGTGTTTTGAGAAGGAAGCCCGGAGACAGCATGTCTCAAGTATAGCAATCGCCGGACAGCCTGTCTAGCAAAAAAGGGGTCGTGGGAAGAATGTAAAGAAGTGCGTGTGCCCTCCCTGCTTGTCTACTCGATCGTCCACGTGTCGCCGGAGCGGAGGAGGGCATCGAGGTCCCCCTCGCCTTTCTCCTCGGTGACCGTCGTGAGCTGCTCGTGAATGAGGTCCTCGTATGTGGGCCGCTCTGCGCGACGGAGAACACCGAAGGGGCGGGGCACGGGCGTTTCGTCGAGGCGGGGAATGCCGTCCGCGTCTTCCTCCTGCCACGACATGCGACTCAGGATGTTGGCCAGCTCCTGTGAGGTTTCGTCGTGGACGAGGCAATCATCGGCGGTCCAGTCGCTGGTCTCCAGGTCCACGAGTTCAGGCTGGAGGCCATCGAGACGGATGCCCTTCGTGCCACCGGCGAACGTCATCGGCTCGCCGTGCTCCAGGAAGAGGGAGCGGTCGTCCTTCGTCTCCGTCTCGGTGAATTCGAAGAAGGCCCCGTCGTTAAAG
>CAZTDC010000827.1:0-1328 GCA_964612165.1 uncultured Salinivenus sp. | reverse complement strand
GCGTGTGCAAGCGCTCAGCCGGGAGCTTACGCCCGGGCCGTTGATCCATATCCAGCGCGGGGCTGATCTTTTTCGGCGTCCGTCCTTCCTGCGACCAGACTTGAAGTCGACCGTCTCGTCCGGGTGGGGCCTCTGTGGGAGTGTCCGTCGGCTCTCGATTGCGCCGTGCTCGGTCCGATTGCCGGACTCGTCGTCGGTCCGCCTCCCGGGGCGCGGCAATCTGATGGTAACGCCGATCGCATTTCGTCCATGATCATGCCAGTGGGCGGACGGGGAACACAGCGAACGGATCGTCTTTTTGTCGCCCGAAATCCATTTAGGACACAGCCAACAGATTGGACCGGATGATCCGGAGACCGGCCAATTTTTGGCACTCACCGGAAGACAAAAAAGAGACGTACTGCCAACGTCCCGTCCTGATTATGGAGGACAGTGAGAGAGGGCCAATCGGGGCAACCCGGTCTGTGATCGTCAGCTAGGACGCCTGACACGACGCATGAAATAAGAAAAAGCTCTTGGGACAGGAGGTATTTTTGAAAACATTTGCACCACGTTGAATTATTTCCCATTTTCATTTTTCAACCAGGAAATAAGCCATATCCCATCTGCCTCGCGCCGGACGAAAGGGATTTTCTGAGTAGATCGGTCGGAAAAAACGCGCTTGAGCCGACGGTTCGGCCTCAGGGCGTGTCAGTACCCTGTTTGGCGGACAATTTGGGACTCGTGCAACATTTGAGCAAGGAATTGCAACATACGAACAAGCATTTCCAGCTTGCGATCTGTAGCCTGGGCCGGTGCGGAGAGATATGGAGCACCATTCGAGAAGCTTCACCACCACATTCTCCGTCTAGGATGACCTCCGAGGCCCATCTGGGTAACCAAGTGTCTCCCCCACTTTTCACAGGGGAGTGACCTACCATGGAATCGGCGTTCACCTCGTGCGTCGCTTTTGCGAAGGGACATTACCGCTCACGAAAGCAGTCAGGGACGATGACGGCCACCCTCGCACCTGAGGGGGGCGAGGAACGAGCCTGGGTCCTCGAGGACGCTCGCCTGTCGCATTGCACACGTGGAGTCCGTCGCAGAAACTGGATCGCGACCCCGTAGCCGGCCCACGAGTGTGCAAGCGCCGGGGGGACACGGACGCGCTTGGTATCCCAGATCGGATGAAGGATCGCTCACACATCGACACGCCGACGTTCCCGTCGGACCAGTAACAGACCACATCGTCGTCATGACCTCTGCAGGAACGATACTCGGGTTCTCTTCTCGCCGTCCGGTCGCGTTCGTCGCGCGGCTGCTCGGCCTCTTGTGCCTCGCCGGCGGTC
>CAZTDC010000826.1:0-1341 GCA_964612165.1 uncultured Salinivenus sp. | reverse complement strand
CGTCATTCCGGACTGGCAAGCTCAGCCTGCCTGATCCGGAATCTGCCCGAAAATGGGCTGCAAGCCCGAATGAGATCCCGCATCGGAGTGCGGGATGGCCTGCTGCCAAGAATTTGCGTACGTCCTATTGGTGTTTTTCTAACTCCCTGACCAGGTTCGGTCACTATTCCTAGTCTCTATACCTTCCTACACCACCACTCAGAATGTTATGCACGGATATCAATCAGCACGACGCATTGCCCTTTTTGGGGTGCTTGCCATCGCCTTGATCTTTACGGGCTGCGACGACACGAGCCCGACGGCAACGGAAGATGGTGCAACAAAGCCGAACGTCGAATCGTCCCTCGAGAAATCAGCCCCTGCCGATGAGCCCGGCGCCACCGAGCTTCCCGGGGACGAGGAGTCCGAGCCCATTCCGGGTCAGTACATTGTCGTTCTCGACAACGAGGAAGTCCTGGCCAAGAGCAAGTCGGGCGTGCGGTCGGTCGCGACCTCGCTTCTGGGCAAGTCGGTGGACCTCAAGAACCTCTATGCCACGGCCCTGACCGGCTTCACGGCCCGGGGCCTGGATGAAGCGCAGGCAAATGGACTCGAGGAGGACCCGCGTGTCGACTACGTCGAGCAGGACCGCACCGTTCATGCTGTGGCCTCGCAGAGCCCCGCCACCTGGGGCCTCGACCGCGTTGATGCTCGATCGGGCCTCGACGACGAGTACACCTATGAGGCCGACGGCAGCGGCGTGAACGCCTACGTCCTCGACACCGGCGTCCGGACCTCCCACGACGAGTTTGGGAGCCGAGCCAGCGCCGGGTACGACGCGATTGGCGACGGCCAGAACGGCGAGGACTGCAATGGACACGGCACGCACGTGGCCGGAACCGTCGGTGGATCGACCTACGGCGTGGCCAAGAACGTGAACGTGATCGCCGTTCGCGTGCTCGACTGTCAGGGCAGTGGGTCGCTCAGTGGCGTCATTGACGGCATCGACTGGGTCACCCAGAACGCCCAGGAGCCGGCTGTGGCCAACATGAGCCTCGGCGGCGGTGCGAGCTCGTCGCTCGACGACGCCGTGCAGAACTCGATTAATTCCGGCGTGACCTACGCCGTGGCGGCGGGCAACGACAACGCGGACGCCTGCGACTCCTCCCCGGCTCGCGTGGCGGACGCCCTCACGGTCGGATCCACGACCTCGAACGACGACCGCTCGTCGTTCTCCAACTACGGCTCCTGCGTCGACATCTTTGCGCCGGGCTCCGACATTACCTCGGCCTGGTACACGAGCGACACCGCGACGAACACCATCAGCGGAACCTCGATGGCCAGCCCGCACGTGGCGGGTGC
>CAZTDC010000825.1:0-1345 GCA_964612165.1 uncultured Salinivenus sp. | reverse complement strand
TGCTTTCGCGGGTAAACGACAGCGCCGGAATGCGCTCGACGTGCACCCCGTCCGCCGTGACCGCCGACGACGGGGCCCCCTCGGCCGGCCCCGTGAGCACCGTCACGCGCCACCCGCGGTCGACGAGAGCCGGCGCGAGCTCCGCCAGCAGGGCGCCGGTCGCACCGGATGCGGGCGGGTAGACACGGTTCAGAAAGGCAACGTGGGACATGGAACGAGATGAAAGGAGTGGGGGCGTGGCAGAGAACAATCCAGTCGATCGGCTGGCCCCTGCTATAGAAAGATGCCCCACATCGATCCGTCGTAGGGCTCAAAAGCCGAGTCGCTCATGTACAGGGTCGGCCCCCACGTGCTCCAACGAGGCGCGATACGGGCATCGGACGTGTGCAGCCCCATTCCGTGTGGGGTGCGGCCCCCCGAGTCAACACCTCTATGGGATCAATGGGCGGCTGGTTTATCGTCCTGGGTGAGGGCACGCCACAGGGACTGGGAGTGGTCGGTGGACGCCCAAAGATCAACGAAAAACCCGGTGTCGAGCCCGTCCATCGGCAGCCTGCAGAAGGCCCTCCACTGAAGGTACGCGACGGGTTCTTCAATTCCCTACCGGAAAATCCCGATCCCCTCTCGCCGCTCGCGCTGGTTGATGGCGTGCAGATCGTCGGCCGGGGAGTCCTCACGTTCCTGCGCAGCCTCCCAAATCCGCTCACGCGCCGCCCGCCGTCGCTCTCGCTCCAGTTTCTCCCTGAGGGCATCCGTGACGTAGGCGCTCACGTTGTCGGTCCGGCACTTGACCTGTTCGCCGAGTTCATCGGGCACCCGAACCGTAATTCGCATAAAGTCACACAAGTTGTATGACAGGAACGAGAACACGTGTACTGTTTGAACGTCACGGGACCGTTTCTCAGCTGCATCGGCATGAATCAGGAATGCAGCATTCGAACCACGGTCGCCGTCCTGCACCACAGCGGTCCCGTCCCGATGGCGGCTCCCGGGCCAACGCTCACACGATCCGCCCGAAAAGCCCGATCCTAGTCGACAATCGATTCCGTCTCCGGATCCAGACGACACTCCGCATTCTCAACCGGGGTGCAGCCCGGAGACGACGTCCAGTCTGAAACGACTTCTTCGCTGTCGCTCAGGGCGCTCCCTTACTGTCGTTCGGTCAGGTCGCTCGTTTCAGAATCGGGCTCCTCCAACGTGAGGGTCCCGTCGGGTCGTTCGTAGTAGATGTGTCCCTGAATCGAATACACGTTCGGAATGCCCTGCCGCCGGTTTTCCTCCTGCGCGCGGCGGACCGCCCGGTTGCCGATACGGGTGAACTCAACCAGTTCCCGGTAGGTCTCCT
>CAZTDC010000824.1:0-1345 GCA_964612165.1 uncultured Salinivenus sp. | reverse complement strand
CAGCCAGAACGCCACGGTGAAGTTCGTCAGTTCCGCGACGAGGCCAACAAATCCTGGGCCAAGGGCGTTCGCGGTCAAGAAGACTGCCCGGGACAGGCCGAGGTCACTCCCCATGTTTCCGTCAGGGGCGGCCTCCATCACCACTGTGTCCGCGATTGGGAACTGGGTCTTGTACCCCAGTGCCGTCAGCGTCGTCCCGACGAGAACGATAGGCAGCGAGGGCGCAACGAGTACGAGTGCGGTCCCAGACAGCGCGACGAGCAGGCCACAGATGCCGACTAACAGCCGCGGGAACCGATCTGAAAGATCACCGGCGATGGGCTTGGCAAGGATGCCGGCCGCAAACAGCAGTGCGAAACTTCCGCCGGCGATTGTCTCGGAGAATCCACCGGCGACCAACAGTGTCGGGAAGAAGTTGGTCAGCCCGCCAACAAAGAAGTAGAACACGGAGAAGGCAACGAGCGTTTCGCGCTGGTCACGCGTCGCGAGGAGTCGCCCGGCCGTCTCGCCGGGCGTGAGGTCAACCCCCGAGAATTCGTAGCGCTCGCGGTTCCAGGCCACGTACAGCAGGCCAACGAGTGCGAGGACAACAATCACCGGCAGGAACGCAAATTGCCAGACACCAATCGTGAGCACGACAACGGCCAGTCCCGACGCAAGCACACCACCGATATCCGTGCCGGCAGAGTAGATACCCAGCGCCCGGCCCCGGCGGGCAGTGAACAGATCACCCAACAGCGCCCGCGTGGGGCTGGCGAACAGCCCTTTTCCCACGCCGAGAACCACGACAGCACCGACGAACAGGCTGGCGGTGACCGACAGCGCGATTGCGGTGAATCCAATCACAAGCACGACAAAACCGGGGACAATCAGCGTCGCTCGAGAGAGTTCGTCGGAGTACGTCCCACTTGGATACTGAATGGCGGCGTACACCAGCCCGAAGGCAGTGAGCGCTGCGCCGATACCGGCCGGTGAGAACGACAGCGTCTCAATGATTCGGGGAAGTAACGGCGGCAATAGAAACCGGCCACACTGCAGTACCGACCAGCCCAGCACGAGCACCAGCAGCATCCGGTTCTTGTAGGCGAGTCGGGCCGTCACAGCACGTCTGCAACTGCCGGCGCGACGCTCACTTCGCTGACGTCACGCTCGATTGTGTCCGTGCCATAAATCGTCTCGACGCCGGCCCGGGCCAGTTTCAGGCGGGCGTTGCTGACCAGCAGTGGATGGACGCAGGTGACGATAACATTGCTCGCGTCACGGTCGTTCAGGACCGCAACTGACTCGCTCATTGTCGACCCGGTGGCGACGATGTCGTCGACCAGTACGACGTCTCGCCCGTCGA
>CAZTDC010000823.1:0-1352 GCA_964612165.1 uncultured Salinivenus sp. | reverse complement strand
CGGATGCGTTCGGGGCAAACATGAACGGGGGCCTCTTCCGCGATGCCGACGTGGGAAGTGGATTCCTGCCGCTGCTGCCGCTCGACATCTACGTGGGCGTCAGCCTCTCGGGTGTGCAAACAAAGACCCTCACGAAAAGCTTTACTCCTCCGTCAGTAGACAGAATTTCTACCCCTGGAGGGGGAGAAATTGAAATTGGATTCTCGGGGGGCGAGGTGCCAACGGCCTTCGGGAAGACGGAAACCCCCGATGCCACGCTGGACATCGTTTCCATACAGAGCACCCCCGGTGGCGGCACGCGTCGTGACACCATTCTGACCGGCGAAAATGCGCCGCCTGGTCTCGTCGACGTAGGCGTAGCCCCGCTTCCCATTCCTCAAGCTCGGGTGGGCACAGTGGCCGGCACCGACGTTCAGCTGCGATATTTTCCGGAGAGCAGCGTATATGGGTACGGCAAAGTGGGCCTCTTCGGGGTTGCCTTGCGCCACGACATCGATCAATGGTTCCCGGCTCCGCTCCCGCTCGACCTAGCCGTTCAGGGCGCCTGGAACCAGTTCTCGCTCTCAAGTGAGGGAGCGGATGGCGAATTTCAGCAGGTGCTCGACGCCTCGGGGTGGGCATTCAATCTGCACGCAAGCCGCGGCGTCCCCATACTCCCGGTATCCGTGTACGCGGGCCTGCAGTTCGAGAGCTTCTCCACCTCGTATAGCTACCAGTTCGATCCGCCCAATCTCGACTCCCCAATTGACCTCAGCCTCGACCAAAACGCGGCCAATAGCTTCCGCGGGCTCGCCGGCGTCGCGTTCAACATTCCGCTCACGCCCATTCGGTTCAATGCCGACTACGCCATTGGCAGCGAAAACAACGTGGTCACCGCCGGCTTCGGCGTGAAGCTGTAGAAACTCACGGGACTGACGGCGTCGGGAGAGGTCTCCAGCCGTGGGGATCCTCCCGATGGCCGTTCGGGGAGATGCGCTCTCTCCCAACTGTTGGTGCGGACCGGAAGAGGTGGGGGAGGACCTCCCATCACGACTGTTCCGACGCAACATCCTCCTCCCAGTAGTGGTCCACGGCCTCCTCCACGACGCTTTTCGCTCGATCGGGACCGAAAAAGTCCTGGACCCGAACAGCCTTGTCCTCGAGGGCCTTGTAGTCCTGAAAGAAGCGGCGGAGCTCCCGGAGGCGATGGTCCGGGAGCTCCTTGATGTGCCAGTAGTCGTTGAAGGCCGGATCGTCCATGTGGATGCAGATGATTTTTGCATCCACCTCCTCGCCATCGAGCATGCTCATCATGCCAATGGGCCGGGCGCGGAGGATACTGAGCGGATCGACCTCCTCCTGCGCCAGCACGA
>CAZTDC010000822.1:0-1353 GCA_964612165.1 uncultured Salinivenus sp. | reverse complement strand
CGGCTGACATGACCGGACTGGGGTCGGGCTGGGGGCCGGCAGTTGTACTGCGCACCACTTCCACTTCCTGATCGAAAGAGGGATAGTCCAGCCATACGTTCAGCATAAAGCGGTCGAGCTGCGCTTCGGGGAGGGGGTAGGTGCCCTCTTGCTCGATGGGATTCTGTGTGGCAAGGACGAAGAACGGTTTGTCCAGCTCGTGGGTGTCCCCCCCGGCCGTCACGTGATTTTCCTCCATCGCCTCGAGCAGGGCCGCCTGGGTCTTTGGGGGCGTTCGGTTGATTTCGTCCGCCAGAATGACGTTCGCGAAAATCGGGCCCTTCGAAAACTCGAAGTTACGACCGCCGCCCGTGGTCTCCTGGATGATTTCCGTACCCGTGATGTCACTGGGCATGAGGTCGGGTGTGAACTGGATCCGGCTGAAGTCGAGATCCAGTGCGCCCGCAAGGGTGCGGACGAGGAGGGTCTTGGCGAGGCCGGGCACCCCGATCAGGAGGGCATGGCCTCGAGCCATGAGGCACACGACGACCATTTCGATAATCTCTTCCTGCCCCACGATAACCTTTCCGATTTCTTCTCGGAGTTGGTCGTACGACTCACTGAGGGCATCGAGGGTCTCGGGGTCCTGGGTCGTTTGAGAGGGCATAGGGCGTGCTACTCAATCAAGAAGGGCCGGACGGAAGGGGCTCGACTGAAGCAGTCGGAACCGTGCCGGGGCGGTGGGGACGAGAAGAACGGATCACCTCATGCTTCGCAAAGAAGAGATGTCTTCCTTCGACACGCGGAGGTCCACGTACACTTCGTCCCGCAGGTTGTCGATCCATTCCCGCATTTTTCGATTGCGTTTGTCCTGAAGCGCGAGGCGACGAACGCGCTCGTAATCCATCTCTAGGTTGACCCGATGAGCGGGCGTGCGGCGGTCGAGGCGCACGATGTGGTAGGCCTGTTTCCCATTCAGTAATTTCACCTTGGTCGGCTGGCTTATATCGCCTTTTTCTAAGTTACGAAGGGTGCGGCGCCACGACGGATTGAGGGCATCGAGCACGAGGTCTCGCGTGCCGGATTCAGGATCGGTGACCCGACCCCCATTTTGAGAGGAGCGATCCTCCTCCGAATAGCGACGCGCCATGAGCTCAAAGGCAACGTCGTGATTCACAATCGAGTCGCGCACAGAACTGAGGAAGGACTTCACCTTCTCTTCGTTCGTGCCGCCGGCTCCGACCTTAATCAGAATATGGTCGAGGTCCACCGTACTGCCGGATTTGGAATTGACGCGGAGGATGTGGAAGCCCTCTTGATTTTCATTGTAGAAGACCTGGGACACCTCACCGACCGGGGTCCGCGTAGCCACGG
>CAZTDC010000821.1:0-1354 GCA_964612165.1 uncultured Salinivenus sp. | reverse complement strand
GAACGCCCACGAGACGTCGGCGGCGACGGCGTCGACCCCGCTGACGACCTCGGTCAGCGGCGAGACGTCGGCCCGGCGACCGTCGGGCAGCGGGGCGGGGTTCGAGTTGTTCGTCACCGCGACCACTCCGGGACGGACGGGGTCGAAGCGGACGTTCGAGACGCCGGCGGTCGCGCTCTCGGAGACGTTCGACCCGCCGCCGTCGGCGAGCGCGCCGGTGTTCGGGTCCTCTAACGGCGCGTTCGGGCTCGCGGGCGACCCGGGCCCGTCGGCGGCCGTCCAGTAGTTGTCCGTCGCGTCGAGGACCGCGCTGAGGTTGTTGTTGAGGATACCGAAGTCGGAGCCGCCAAGGTAGTTGTCGTGCACCTCGACGGCGTTCGTCGGTCCCGACACCTCGATGGACTCGTTGTCGCCGTATCCCAGGTCGTTCCGCTCTATCAGAACCGTCCCGGTCGCGGGGCCAGAACCGGTGTCGATATCGAGTTCGACCGAGACCGACGACGGGGAAGTTGTCGTGCCGATGTAGTTCCCGCGAATATCGACGTCGAACGCAGTGGCGTCGTAGGGATCGAAGTCGTTGGCGTAGATTCCCTCTTCCGAAACGTCCTGAATCCAGTTACCGACGATCTCGATCTCGTAGGACGCATTCGTGCCATCGAAATCGAGTTCTATTCCCTCGTCGGCGGTGCCGCCGTCGCCGAAGAGGTCGTTGTTTGCGATCCGGAAGTCGGAGAGCGTAGCACCGGTTCCATCACCTTCGATGTCAATTATCTGATCGCTACTCACCGTCTTCAGCGTGTTGCTCGCGATCCGGAACTGCTCGCTGAGCGAGTCCGAGCCGTCCAGATCGAGTTCTAATGTCTCGTCTTCGGCCGTGATATTGTTCCCCGCAACCCGCACGTTTCTGAAGATCACGTCCGGATCCTCTGCGTCAACGTCGAACCCTTCGTCACCACCGACGGAATTGAGGTCGCTGCCGACGACCGTGACGTCCTCGACGGTCACGTTGTTCTGGTCTGCCTCAATGAGGATCGAGTCTGAATCGACATCTACCTGGACGTTCTGAATCCTGACATCACGGAGGACATTTTCCGTGCCATCCACCTGGAAATTGATACCTTCAGTGTCAGCCGTGATCGCCGTGTCGCGGACGACGACGGCCGAGACGACGGTGCCGTCACTGTCACTGTCGACTTCGACCCCGTCGTCGTCCGTGCTGACGAGGTCGCTGTCGGTCACGGTGAGAGTGTCGAGAGCGGCGTTACTGAACACGCTGACATCTATCGCCGCGTCGCTCACGTCCCGCGTGGTTATCGCGTCGAACGCCAGCCCACTCGCCGTCTCCCCGGACAGG
>CAZTDC010000820.1:0-1354 GCA_964612165.1 uncultured Salinivenus sp. | reverse complement strand
AAGGTACTGGTAAAAGACACTCACGAAAAGAGGGTGACTATTATATACTTACACCGGCGAACTGGAAAGTTCGATCCACGTCGCATTATACACTCGGGTCTCAACCGACCAGATCGCTACAGTCGCTTCGTTTTTTCACCGAGCGCAAATGCACTCGTGCTTGCTTCGACTGCCCTGTACGAGATCCCCGTGGAGTGATGTCGCCAGTTGGTGCATCTCTCGGGCCTGTGATTCAGTCGCGATGCCGAGCCTGTAGTACGTCTTCGTCCGGTTCTGGTTCCACAGATCTGCGAGCCGATCACCGATCGACTCCTCGTACAGTCCAACCTCGGCACCGCGCTGATACAGCCTCCGGTGGCTACTGATCACCTCGTCCTCCTGCATCGCCCCGTCGTGGAGAAGTCGAAACTGGATCGTTCGCTCGATCGCGACGAACGACGACTCGATCACGACCGTGTAATACCCCTCCTCGCGCAGCCGTGAGGCGGCGTCGAGCAGACGGCATGCCCGTCGGAGTTGGACGAGCTCCGCGGAGTCGACGTCGAGCCCTGTTTCGACGTTCTGAGGGGACCGTTCGAAGCTTCGCTCGGCGTCGTCGAGTGCTTCTCGAACGTCGTCACTCACCATTCGCGTACACCTCCTCGCGTACCTCGGTCAGCGCGTTCGAGCCGAGGAGGGTGATCCCCTCGTCGAACTGATCACGCAGTCGACTCCCGATCCGCTTTGCGCCCTCGACCGACTCGACGAGCGTCTGAAACGAGTAGCGGTTCCCCTCGAACGTCTCGGCTTCGAGGTCACGGACGATCGACTGGACGTCCCGGCGGGCCGCCGTTTTGTCCCCCTCGACGATCACGAGCAGGTCGATATCGCTTACTCGATCTGCGTCGCCGCGAGCGACGCTTCCGAACAGGACCACGCCGCCGACGTCGTCGACGGCGGACTCGACGCCGTCGAGAAAGGCTCTTACCGGGCGGTGGAACTCCTCCTGTGGGACCGAAAGCACTGGATCAGGTTTGTTCAGTCGCGCTCGGTTGACGCTCACGAGCTGTTTGCGGCCGTCCCGGCGCGTCTCGACGGTACCGAGCTCGCGCAGTAGACTCACGGCCTTCGAGACGGTCGACTGGTCCGCGTCGATCCGCGTTGCGAGATCGCTGACGGACACTTCGGCGAACGGGTCGTCGATGAGGTAGGTCAAGAGGTCCTGCATGGCTTGGTACCGGAACACCCGTTCTTCCGGGAACGGGTACTCCAGTTCGATCGTCGTTTTCCTATCGCGCATACTATTCCTAATAGGAATTGAAATAAGAAATCTGCGGTCGTGAGTCCATCCTCCGAACATCCACGCCGGGTTCCG
>CAZTDC010000819.1:0-1368 GCA_964612165.1 uncultured Salinivenus sp. | reverse complement strand
GTAGCAGCGTTTCCATCGAGTCAACACAGCACTGGAGACGACAATTGAAAGACCGAATCCGACAGTGACAGTGGGCGGTAATCAGTCGTCTGTCGAGATCTCACGCCGACCACGCTACAGGCGGCGGCAAGCACTCCATTACTTAGTGATGTGGTCGGGTAGTCTCCCCCGACATTATGAATTTGAATGTCGAGAACGTCATCGTTTATGTGGATGATGCCGTTAGGCACGATATAGCGACCACACATCTTCCGCAACTGGGACCCACTTACAAGACTGTCGCCTCCTCCACGCATACTCCGACGTCGTTCGGAAGCGTCCTGACCGGACTTCTCCCCCCGAATAACGGCATTTTGAGCTTCAAGCACAGCGCCCCCGACGACGTGCGCTCAGTGTTCGACCTCAAGGGCCACGAGGTGACTATGGCCGCGAAAGGGGGGATGAACCACACTATCGCGGATATCTTCGGTAACCCCCCGCGGGCGTCGGTGGAGGAACTCGAACCACCGTTCGTCCATGTGGTTCGGCGTCCGGGCGGGCACGCCCCGTACGACGGGTTTGAGTGGGACACGTACGAGTATCTCGATGATAGCGCCGTCGAGTACCTCTACGACATCGCAGACGACCCAGACCGAGGGCGGCGCGAGTACGTCGCCGGCGTGGAGCGGTCGTTCGAGGAGTTCCGACGAGTGCTCGACGTGCTGGAAAAGCGCGGATTGCGGGACGACACACTCGTCGTTTACACGAGCGATCACGGAGAACTGCTCGGCGAGTACGGCTTCTTCGGCCACACGCATCTTGCGACACCCGAAATATGCTACGTCCCGACGATGTTCGTCCACCCCGCTCTCGAACCGAAGTCGCACGATGAGTTGCTTCACCACACTGATCTCCTCCCGTCCATCGGTGACGCGCTCGGCGTTGATGTGGGCGAGACAGACGGAGTCGCCTGGGGTGAGGGACGGACGACTGGCTACACCCACTTCGAACACGTCCGGTACGGAAAGCTCCCCGAGTGGATCGAACCGATTTTCGCGCGGGCGGGTGGGTTCGAGCGAACCATCCGAGCTCTCTGGGACGACGAGGGCGGGCACGTCTTCGTCGACAGCCCCGCGCTCGCGAACGGATCGGTGTTCCTGTACCTACTCCTCAAGATGCCGCCGGGCAGGCAGATGATTTACCGGCGACAGGTGCGCAAGGCATATCAACGGTTCAAGAAAGGTCACCAGGAGTACGGGACGCCATCGTTCGACGAGGCCGAGGCCCGCTCGGAGATAGCGGTCATTCTCGAGGGAGGCACCGAGCAGCGCATCCGCGACCTTGACGAGGAGACGCGCAACCAACTGCAGGACATGGGTTACATCTGAG
>CAZTDC010000818.1:0-1368 GCA_964612165.1 uncultured Salinivenus sp. | reverse complement strand
CTTTGAAATTGCCTCCATCCCCAACCCAGAGGTACGCCTTCGTAATCTCCTCCGTGAAGTCATCTTTGTCAGGATCAAAAGGACCCGAGATGACGAGGTCGGGGTGATCGTCGCCATTGAGGTTTCCGATCAACGCGGATCCGACTCCCTCTCTTCGTTCGGGGAGTCCCACGGGCACTTCGGAAAAACTGCCGTCGCCATTGCCCAGATACAGTCCCGAGAATCCATAGGGAGACGATGGACGGTAGCCGTGGAGGAGGACGTCGGGGTGGCCGTCCTGATTTACGTCGCCGATTGAGGTAGCGCTGTTCTCTAAGCTGGGCAGGCCCGAGCCGGTCTCGCTGACCTCGGTAAAGCCGCCATTTCCATCGCCGAGGTACAGTCGCGTCCTTGGACTGGTGCTACTCTCGTCTGGCTCCGCTCCTATGCCGCTGAGAAGAAGGTCGAGGTTCCCGTCGCGGTTCACGTCCCCAATTGAGGCGGAACTGTCTCCAAACTCGTCGAGGCCTGCGTCCGCCTCGGTAAAGCCGCCGTTCCCGTCGCCGAGATAGAGCGCCGTCACGGGGTCAAAAAAGTTATCGCCCGTAATGAGAAGGTCGGCATTGTTGTCGTTATTGATGTCAGCGATCGAAGCGGAGCCGTCCTCTCCCCCTGTTAGATCTGCGTTGGCCGGGCTAAATTTACCGGCGCCGTCGCCCAGGTACAGCGTTGCCGTTTCTGTGTTCGACGTGTCGTCGCCGTTAATCAAGAGATCGAGGTTCCCATCGTTGTTGACATCTCCCATCGCGGAAGAGCTGTTCCAGACCCCGACGAGTCCGGCGTCCGCTCGAGTAAAGCCCCCGTTTCCATCGCCCAGGTACAGAATGGAGCTTCGTCCTTCGTTTTCGGTCCCTCCAGTAATCAGCAGATCGAGGTTGCCGTCGTTGTTTACGTCTCCCATAGAGGAGGAGCCCCCTACGACCCCGACCAATCCGGCCTCTGCTCTACTGAACCCGCCCTGGTTGTCGCCCAGGTAGATTGCCGAAATTGCCTCGGTGCCTTCAGCCGCGATATTGCCCGTAACCAGAAGATCTTGGTTCCCATCGTTGTTTACGTCTCCGATGGAGGTTGAGGCACGTTTTGCATCGGCAAGGCTGGAGTCGGACTCGGTGAAGAACTGAGCTGAGGCGGGCGCGGTACTTCCGATCAGGAGGAAGAGTCCGCAGAGCAGGAAAGCCGCGAAGTGGATGAGCGATCGATCGATGGGGGAGGGAACGCTTTTCGCGGTAGACATAGAGAGAGAAGGGATCGGTTGAGAAGGAGCGAGAACGGAAGCCGGTTTGCAATATCTGATACCTGCCGGCCAGGGATTTCGGAGTTGAAATGAGC
>CAZTDC010000817.1:0-1375 GCA_964612165.1 uncultured Salinivenus sp. | reverse complement strand
CTTTTCAGCTCCGACACATCTATGCTTGCGGCTTTTTTGAGGGACGCGCCTGACGATCTTGGGAATCGAACCTCGGGTTCGTCGTTCGTGGTGCTTGTGTTGCTTGCAGGGCTCGTCCTCGTCGGCGGAGTCCTCGTGCCGCGCCCGGCCGCGGCCCAGGATGCGTTCATCACCGTCTGGGAAACCACGACTGCCGACGACACGGTCACCGTCCCAACGGCCACCAGCGACACCACCTACGACTTTACGATCGACTGGGGGGATGGCACGACGGAGACCTACTCGGGCACCGATCCCGACCCGTTCACGTCTACGCCCAGGCGGACACGCACACCGTTTCGATTACCGGGATGTTTCCGCGGATTTTTCTAGATGCAAATACTGCTGATGGAAAACTAGAGTCGATCGATCAGTGGGGGAGCATCCGCTGGAGGAGCATGGTGGCCGCCTTCGCAGGAGCTGACAGTCTGAACTATGCTGCGACCGACGCGCCGGACCTTTCGCAGGTGACCAACATGTCCGAAATGTTTCGGGGTGCTGATAGCTTCAACGGCGACATTGGATCTTGGGACGTTTCCGGCGTCACTGATATGAGGCGCATGTTCGACGATGCCACCAGCTTCAACCAGCCAATCGGCTCCTGGGATGTTTCCAGCGTCACTGACATGAGCGCTATGTTCCGGGATGCCACAAGCTTCAACCAAAACATTGGTAACTGGGATGTCTCGAATGTAGACGACATGCGGGTCATGTTCGGCGGAGCCACCAGCTTCAACCAGGATATCAGTTCCTGGGACGTCTCCGGTGTCTTTAGCATGTTTGCAATGTTCGGCGGTGCTAGTAATTTCAATCAGCCGATCGGTTCTTGGGATCTCTCAAGTGTCAGCAACACCCGAAACATGTTTCGAGATGCAGATAGCTTCAACGGCGACATCAGCTCCTGGGATGTTTCTAGCGTCACCGATATGAGACGCATGTTCGACGGAGCAAGCAGCTTCAATCAGCCGATCGGCTCTTGGGATGTCTCCAGTGTCACAACCATGAGACGCATGTTCAGGAATGCCCAGCGCTTCGATCAGGATATAGGAAGCTGGGACGTCTCGAACGTCGACGATAACACCTCCGACTCTGTAGGCCCTTTCGGAAAGTTCTTATCTGGCGCGGAACTTTCCCCTGCCAACTACGACTCCCTCCTGGTTGGTTGGAGCCAGCTCAACCTGACCGACAGCCTCACCTTCGACGGCGGGCAGAGCCAGTACACCCCGACAGGTGCCTCCGCGCGCCAGTCCATCATCGACAATTTCGGCTGGACGATCAACGACGGTGGCCCTGTCGACCCGTTCATCACCACCTGGGAGACAACCTCCTCGGACGA
>CAZTDC010000816.1:0-1378 GCA_964612165.1 uncultured Salinivenus sp. | reverse complement strand
AGCGGGCGGTCCGGGGAGGCCGGGCGGCCCGTTCTTTTTTTCTCACAACGCTCAGATTAGAGATGAAAGACGCGTTGCTCGGCCTGCTCGTATCGGCTCTCACCGGTTTACTCCTGTTTGGAGGTTGCGACCTCTTGGAAAATGGCAAAGAGGAAAAGGCGAAGGCCGACAGTACCTACTTTCGCGCCACCCTTAATGGAGGCGAGGTGTGGACAGCAGAAGGGACAAATGCAGCCAATCGCTTATATTCTGCAAATGGATTCGAATGGTTATCCATTCGTGTTGCTAACTATCCCGGAACAACCGGCAGGTACGCCTACAGAGAATCAATGGATTTTCGCGTTGTCTTCAGAGGAACTGGCACGTATCCTCTCGTCGAGGACACGCCTGAAGGGGCATATGAGGAGACAGGGGTTGTCTACCGAGAAGGGGAGGGGGATGTCACCTTTACCAGGTACCACCCAACAGTAGACAGCGCGAAGAATCGGATCACGATCACGAGCTACGACTCGGCGACAAGGATCATGGAAGGGACCTTTCGAACCACCCTGGTCGTCGACAGCTCAGACCGAGAATCCGAGCCGGGCGAGCCGGATCGTCGCCGGCCCGATACGCTCCGCTTCACCGACGGGACGTTCCGGGTGAAGGTCGAGGACCAACGCTGAACACTCTCCATCTCCCAAGCGCCCACGCCCTCATCGATACCGACTCAGCGGGTCGTCGCTATCGTCGTCATCGTCAAAGTCGTCCTCGTCGAAATCGTCGTCCGGCATGCCGCCGTCTCCGAGCGAGGAGAGCATCGAGCCCATGATGTCGTCGTACGACTGGACGCCGTCGGCAAGCTCCTTTCCGATGAGCGAATTCTGGTGGAGTGCCTCCAGGATAAACTCCATCGTCACGAGCCGCTCGGCCTCCGAGTTGGGTGTGGTGTGCTCGTCGACCAGCGCCTCCAGGCCGTCGATCTGGTCGAGCGCATCGGCGTAGGCGGCGTGGCTCATCTCCTGCTCCAGGTCCAACGAGTGGCCCGATGAGAACCAGTTGAGCACGTCCTGGTAGGCGGGGCGGCCCTCTTCCTTGTCGTCGGGATTGGGGAAGTAGTGCGTAAAGATGGCGCGGATGGCCTGCCCGATCAGCGAGAGTGCCACATTTTGGGCGCCCTCCTGCTCGCCCTCGTAGACGAGCTCCACCTTGCCGGTAATGGCCGGCGCCACGTGCATGAGGTCACTAATGCGCACGACCGTCTCGTCCTCGCCGTTTAGCAGGGCGCGGCGCTCGGCGGCCGAGAGGAGCGCCTCCATGGCCGCCCGCGTCACGCGCACCGAAACGCCGGAGGTCTGGTCGATGTACTCGCTGTCTCGGGCCTCGAACGCGATCTGCT
>CAZTDC010000815.1:0-1388 GCA_964612165.1 uncultured Salinivenus sp. | reverse complement strand
GCATCGTGCTGCCGGACGCGACGACGCTGCTGCACTACGCCCTCCGCCGCTTCCGCGGCATCATCGACGACCTCGTGGTCTACGCGGACACCATGCGCGAGAACATGGAGGAAACCTACGGCCTCTACAACAGCCAGCGCCTCATGCTGAAGCTCATCGACAAGGGCCTCAACCGCGAGGACGCTTACGACCGCGTGCAGCCCCTCGCCATGACGGCCTGGGAGGAGGAGCGCCCGTTCCAGGACGTGGTCGAGGACGCCGACGCGGTCACAGAAATCCTGTCCGACGATGAGATTGAGGAGGCGTTCGACCCGCGCTACCACGTGCGGAACGTGGACCGGATCTTCCGACGGGTGGGGCTCGACGAGTAGCGTTGGAACGTTTAACGTTGAGACGGTTGGGAGCGTCACATCACTGGGCTGCGTCGGGACTGCCGGCATCACCGCCGTCGCGCCCCGGTGCCGACTTGAGCCCCACTCCCAGCTTCATCCGCCCACCCACGGCAATCGCATCCTACCCCCATCGACCTGCTCGTTTCTTCGATTGAGGCAGTCACTCCACTCCCACTCTCCCGTTCTCCCGCGCATCTCCAGCAGTAGTGTCCATCGAAGACGGTCGAGCCACCCGTCCTCAACAGAAATTTTTAACATGCGATCGCCCTGGCCCACCCACCCGGCCGATTGACTCCGGCGTACGAGCCCTCAGTTCTGTTGACGCGGCCCAATCGGCCCGGTCACCTCCACGTCCACGGCGTATCCCTCGATTGAATCCGGGACCTGCTCGTCGATCTCGGGCGTCTGCCGCGAGGCGTAGATCCGAATACAGGGCGTGTCCTCACACAACGCCTGTCCAACGCCTTCAACGCCGGGAACGGCCATGAGCGAATCCTTGTGGGACTCGAGCACCTCTTCGATGGAGGGGGACGGCATGGCGGTCTGTTCCTGCTGATTGGACGTAGACGTTTGGCTGCACCCCCCGGCCAGCCCCCCGGTGAGCACCAGCGCCAGCACACTCGCGACGATCGTTCCGGCGAAGCCAATACGTGGATGACGAGAACGAATCATAAGCATGACACAAATAGCGAAAGGGAGGGCGAGATCCGCCCTCCCTTCCGGTCGGCAGAGTGGTGAAAAAGCGCGGCGTTACGGCGTCACGGTGAACCCGTCCGTCAGCACGTCCGAGGTGCCGTCCGGATTCGTCACCCGCACGTCCCACACACGGTCTCGTGGGGGACCGCCGCTCTTGGTGCTAATGGTGGCCGTGATCTCCGTGCCGTCCACGACGGTCGTGTTCGACACGCTGGGCGTGGGCCCACTGCCGTTTTCAAGGGCCACGTCGGCTCCGCTCTCGAAGCCCGAGCCCGTGATCGTCACGTCCACCGAGGAGCC
>CAZTDC010000814.1:0-1389 GCA_964612165.1 uncultured Salinivenus sp. | reverse complement strand
CGGGAAGGGCCAAGGCGTCGGCGACCGAGCGCGGAATCGAGAGCTGAAAGTCCTTAGAGCGATCCACTGGTCGGGCGAGGTTGTGAGAGTGAAAATGCTCCTGTCTGAACGGGCCGAACCGAAACTGGTTCTTTTTCCGGCTATGGAAGACGCTCGAAGGAATTTACCACCGGCGCTTTCCATTGGGCCCCACGTACCGGTACAAGGTCTCCTTCGAGGTTCCAAACCGCTCGCAGATCTCCGACCTCGAGATGTCTTCGTCTTTAATCAGGGCCTGCACCTGAGAATTTCCTCCTCATCGAGAGCGCGTGGCTTCCCTCCTACCCGGCCATCGTCCGCTCAGTAGCATCGCAAAACTGGTTTTATCCTATACTACTAGAGGCTCATTATGCCGCCGAAACTGGCCGATTGCAGACCCGGTGTGCGGGTTTGCTACAGAAAGGCCAGCACTGTCCTATCGGTCCGCAAATAACCTCACACTTTTGGGTGTTCGTGAAGGTTGCGTGTCTCTGCAGTGGGAGCGGAACAGCGCGGGATCTAGTTCTTATCGCTAATCGACGATACACGATAAAAAGTCATAAAATTTCGATGCCTGCAACTGCCTCTTCCGAATTTGCCGAGACCGACCGTTGCCTTGCTGAGACCCTGAAGGCCTTGGCCCACCCGGCCCGGCTCGCCATCGTGCGGCTGCTAGCCGTGCGCGACGAGTGCGTCTGCGGCGAGATCGTGGACGACCTGCCGCTCGCCCAGTCGACGGTCTCTCAGCACCTGAAGGCGCTGAAGGAGGCGGGGCTCGTGCAAGGAACCGTCGAGGGCCGCAGCACCTGCTACTGCCTCGTTCCCGAAGCGCTCCGGGCCTTCGAAAACGAAATGGTCGAGTACTTGGGCGCGCTGGGGCTTCCGTCCGAAAGCGAGTGCTGCTAATCTCTCCGTCTCGCAAACGAATCCTCTCCAATCCATGCCAACCATCGAAGTTTTCGACCCGCCGATGTGCTGCTCCACGGGCGTCTGCGGGCCCGAGGCCGACGACAAGCTCGTGACCGTCAGCGAGGTCCTGCGCAAATTGGAACGGCGGGGCGCGACCGTCGACCGCTACAACCCGGCCTCTCATCCCGAGATGTTTACCGACACGCCGGTCGTCTACGACGCGCTTCAGCGCGAGGGGCAGGACGTGCTCCCCATCGTCCTCGTCGACGGGGAAATCCAGTCCCGGTGGTCGTACCCTTCGCGTGAAGAGTTTGCCCGGATGGCTGGCCTCGAACCCGCCTAACCAAACCGCCCCGCATCGTCCAACAAATCATCCTCAACCCCGGATTCTCCATGCTGTCTTTCCTCAACGATCCGTCTCGATACCTCTTTTTTACCGGCAAGGGCGGGGTGGGCAAGACG
>CAZTDC010000813.1:0-1390 GCA_964612165.1 uncultured Salinivenus sp. | reverse complement strand
GGGAACCCCCGTATCGCCGCGTACGACGAATCGAAATCACGGTTCGATATCGCGGACAAAGGCGTCGCCTTCCACGTCCACAACGGCGAGCACTCCTACCTGACCACGACCGGCGGGAAGGAGGGCAGCCCCGGCACGCCGCGGCCGTTGCAGATCGTGAAACGCCACGGGTCGACAGATCTCGACACGCTCGCGGAGCAAACCTACTGGCTGTCGGAAGCACACGTCGGTTCGCTGAGCCGGTCCACCCGGCTCCCCATCACCACGTACTACGCCGACAAGTGCGCTGACTTCGCTATGGAGGGATATCTCAACAAGGGAAGCGTCATCCGTGGTGTTCCGTACATCTAACTAGACTCCAATACCAGTCTTCATAATCTAACCTTCGCCGGATCCCGCAGAGCAAATCACCGACTTTGAGATCTGACTGTAATCGGTGTGTCGTTGAGGATTGATTGAATGTTCTTTTTACACTCTTGAATTGGACCATTAAGTTCAAGAGATACATATATAAAAGATTCTTCGACATCAGTAAAGTAAAGCCTGGCAGCGATGTCTCGTGTTGGGTCTTGTTGGGTGAGAGCGGCGGCGTACGCTTGCAGTTGTGGGCGGTGGTGTGATGCTCGGTCGTTGAGGAAGTCATCGGTTGACTGGTTTAATGGCTTCCGGTCGGTTTTGTAGTCGATGACGTGGTACGTGGTAGGGGTAACGATGAGGTGGTCGATGAAGCCGCTGACGGTGCCGGTGTCGAAGATGAGTTCGATATAGTATTCGTCGTGTGTTTGTTGAACGTCGAGCTCCGCGTGGAGGTCATCGAGGTAGTGGATGGCTGAGTCGGCGGCAGTTTCGATAGCGCCGTATGCTGAGTCGGGGTACGTGTCGTCGGTGAGGCCCAGAGTGCGGTCGTATTGTTCTTGAATTGCTTGGTCAATGACGTGGCAGCGGTTCTCGACTGATGGTCGAGTTTCGCAGAGGCGGTGGACAGCGTGGCCATAGATGGCTGCGGGGATATCGCGGCCGTCGAGGTCTGGGTGGTCGTGTTTGTCGGCGCTGTCGGGATCGTACGTTACAGGGATGGCGGTGACCTGATGTGTGTCGTCGTGGTGCTGGAGTTGGGCGGTGCCAGCGGGGATACGGCTCAGGTCAGATGCGGAGAGGGTGAACTCCCACGGCTGCTCGTACTCGTACGCGGAGCGGTGCGTTGAGGCCGAGATGTGATCGGGGTCGTGATCGTATCGTTCGGTGTCGGGTGGGCAGCGAACGGTGATGTCACCGTGATCGGTGGTTCCGTTGATATCGTACGGGTGCGTGACGGTGAACGAGCCGTCGGTTTCGAGGGAATGCCAGTTCCGTACAACGTCATCGTCGTCGCCGAAGAGCGCCGGTTGGA
>CAZTDC010000812.1:0-1392 GCA_964612165.1 uncultured Salinivenus sp. | reverse complement strand
GGTTCTCGTAGCCGGTCTGATTCTTGGCCAGGAGCACCTGATGGTAGCGGGTCGAGTCGGTCTGGTCCTGGATGCCGCTGGGCGTCAGGTAAAACTCGCACCCAATGATGGGATCGACGTCCGAGTCCTTGGCCGTGGTGTAGAACTCGGGCACGCCGTAAAGATTGCCGTGGTCGGTAATGGCAACCGAGTTGATGCCCCGGCGCTCCGCATTTTCGATGAGGTTGTCGATGCCGGCGGCACCGTCGAGGAGGGAGTACTGCGTGTGGCAGTGGAGGTGCGAAAAGTCGGGCATACGGGGTCGACGTAGCGGGACAAAACGCGCAGCGAACGGGAGACGAGGGGCCAGGGAGAGCCTCTCCACGACCGCTGTTCAAGAAAAGCGTTGGTCGGGCCGGAGTCAATGCGCCCGCGGTGGTTTTGCAGGACCCTGACGTGCTGGGCCTCCGTCGGCTGTGGAGGGGGCCGAAAGAACAGAGGAAGAGTGGTTTTGTGTCTTAAGTAGGACGGAGGAAATACTTTAAACACGCATCGGAAAAACTCAGCGGTCATCCCGCACAATGGACGCTCAGCTTCCCAGATGCGGGATCTTGCTGCCCTGAGCAGCGCTGACCATCAGTGAGATCCTGATCCCAACTGCTGTTGGGAGAAGGGGGTTTCGGATGCGTAGCGCTAATCTACTTTTGCGGATCTACTTAGTGCTTCAGCGAACGCAGGGCCGTGAATCGGGGACACGTCCTCAATCCACTGCTGATTTCCTCTTAATTGGTTCTCACAGAGATAACAACCTTGATGGGGAAGTTGTGGAAACCGACGGATCTGCCCCCGTCGCTCCTCGTTGGTGCGGTACGTTTTCGTTGGACTAGTTTGGTACCTGAATGCCCTCCTTCCCGCCGCTTGAGAACGACCTGCTCCTTCGCACCGCTCGGGGCGAGACCACCGACCGCACGCCCGTCTGGATGATGCGCCAGGCGGGTCGCTATTTGCCGGAGTACCGAGAGGTGCGGGAAGAGCATGACTTCTTTGAGGTGGTGGAAACCCCGGACCTCGCCGCCGAGGTCACGATCCAGCCCGTCGACCGCTTTTCCCTAGACGCGGCGATCCTGTTCTGCGACATCATGGTGGTGCCGGAGGCGCTGGGGCTCACTGTGGAGATGGTGTCGGGGCAGGGACCAACGTTTCCCGAGCCCCTCACGACACCCGACGAGATGGAGCGGCTTGTGGAGCCGGACGTGGACGAGGCCCTGGGGCACGTGTTTGAGGCGCTCACGGTCACCCGCAAGCAACTCAACGGGCGGGTGCCGCTTATTGGGTTCGCGGGGGCGCCCTGGACGCTGATGGCGTACATGGTGGAGGGAGGCGGCAGCAAGTCGTACCGCCACGCCCGCGCCT
>CAZTDC010000811.1:0-1396 GCA_964612165.1 uncultured Salinivenus sp. | reverse complement strand
AAGCAGGGCCCGGGCCTGCACCGGGTGCGGTGGGCGGGGGAGAACCGGTACGGAGAGCCGGTGGGCAGCGGGGTGTACTTCTACCGGATTCGGGCGGAGGGCTTCACCGAGACGCGGAAGATGGTGCTGGTGCGATAGGGGACCGGATACAGTACCGGATGTGGTCGGTCCGGGATCTCGTTTGGCCGGCCGCTGAGGGAAGAGAGCTCCCTGGACGAATCTTCTGGCTTGCAGGAAGAGAAGCAGGCAAGCGGGGGGCGTGCCGTTTGAAGGACGTCGGTTGAGATGCGGGACCACAACCCTCAACTTTTACCCGTCACGTCCGCAGATCATCCACGCGCGCCTCTTGGAGCAGGATGTACACAGTTTTTAAAACCTGCTCGTTTCGTATAATTAAGGTTTGGAGGAAATCGCGTGGGATTTGCCATAAAGAGTGTGAAGATCTTGGGTTGCTAGCGATTCTGTCGTATGTTCTGATCGTGACGAGCACATCAATCCGAGTGCGATGGGTGGATGACTTGCATGTGGACCGAACGAGTTCCGTTCTTTGGTTCGAGGGCGCGTCGTGGGTCGGGATTGATTGATCGGCACTGTCGGGAGCGTCGGTAGGGCCACTGCTCGTCCTGCATCATGGGCCGATTGCCTCCGGCCCGGTCGTTCACTGCTGAATGCTGCATTTGTATGCCACAAATATTTCCGAAGAAGGCCAACGCCCTGCCGATACTCTCACTGGTGGGCTCGCTCCTCGGGGGCGTGGCATTGATCGTCTTGGTGTGGTACTACTTTTCGCCGGAGTTCACCACGGTGGGCTATCAGCCAGATCAACCGGTGCCGTATAGTCACCAGCTTCACGCCGGCGAGCTCGGCATGGACTGCCAGTACTGCCACACCAACGTCGAAAACTCGAAGCACGCCAACGTGCCTCCAACCCAGACGTGCATGACCTGCCACAGCCAGATCAAGACGAACTCGCCGGATCTGCTGGAGGTACGGAAGAGCTGGGCCAATGATGAGCCCATCCAGTGGACGCGGGTGCACCACCTTCCGGACTACGCACACTTCAGCCACGCCGCCCATGTGAACAAGGGGGTTGGCTGCGAAACCTGTCACGGACGCATCGACAAGATGGGCGCGGACGGCGTGTACCAGGCCGAACCCCTGTCGATGGGGTGGTGTCTGGAGTGTCATCGTCAGCCGGAGCTCTACCTGCGGCCCAACGACCAGGTGACGGCAATGGGATACACCCAGCCCGCGAATTTTGTGGAGCGCAATCTGGAGCGTATTCGCGAAGAGGGCATCCAACCGCCCACAAATTGCTCCGCTTGCCACTACTAATCGTTCTTGCTCAGCGTTGAGCGTTCAGCGTTGGGGTGGAGACCCCTACAACGCTCAACCC
>CAZTDC010000810.1:1109-1398 GCA_964612165.1 uncultured Salinivenus sp. | reverse complement strand
CCGGTGAGCAACTACGACGACGGTCGCGCGTCCGTTTTCGTCGTAATGGTACCGGCCGTCGGCCAAGTCACGATCGTCGGGGTGAAGCGCACCGAAGTGGTGTGCCACGGCAGCGAGGCCCAAGAAGGTCTTGCCGGTCGCAGTCGCCATATCGACGTACCCTCGACATCCGTGTAACAGCCACTCGTCGAGCGCTTCCCGTTGATGGTCCCAAAGCGGAGTGACCATTCTCGGCTCCTCGATCCTGTTGAGCAGCCGCGTTTCCTCTTGCCCCTCTCCATCCTGCTTA
>CAZTDC010000810.1:0-1099 GCA_964612165.1 uncultured Salinivenus sp. | reverse complement strand
CGTGGCACCATCCTCGATCGTTTCGAGAAGCAATTTGAGATAAGTGGAGCTTCGCGGTCGACAGAAGACTTCTGAGACCAGTGTGCTTACCGACGCACTCACGGGCAGTCGAATCGTTTCGAGGTCCTCTGAATCGAGCTGACCGGTCTCGACTTTCTCCACTAAGGACTTGTTAATCGCCGCCTCGATTGCTCTACTCGGGTTTTCGTAGGAAGTATACTCGGACTTTCGCATCTCCTCCCGAAGTCGATTGAAGGTCCAAGCCACCAAGCCGACTTCGTCCGCCGAGTGGTCACCCAGCGGAAGCGAAGTACTTGACGCGTCTATATCCGCTGTTTCGGCGAGTCCTCGGCGATAATATTTCCCAGTCTCATAGGGGAAGTCCGTCTTCGTCAGATCCGTCTTCCCGATAAGTATGCCATCTACGACCAGTTGTGCGCTTTCGTCTATGTACGAGGGCCACTGATTCGGGGGTAGACTGTCTAACCACTCCTGACGGAACTTCTCACCCGGACTAGTGGTATTCGTCTTTTTATCGACGATATCGTCGATGTTCATTGGTGAGAGAGATTCCTACCACTCATCTGAGTATCGATGTTTGGTAACAGCTGACTACTTATAATGCTGTCTACGGATTGTCGATTTTAATAATCGGACGGCAAGGCCCTGTGAGATTAAGAAGGAGATCCAAACCTTATGTCCATCACTTGATGATCTCAGCTTAATCGATGGGATCTTCACTCAGGTGCTTGTCTATTTCCCTGCTAAGCTGCTTGAATTCGTCTATCTGAGTGTCCTGCTCGGCTTCAGATGTACGAGTTATATCTTTGTCCTGCTGGGTATCGGAATATACGACCGATTCCACTACGTCTGCTTCCTCCTGCCAACGCTCCTCACTCTTGATGGTGTACTTCTGACGCCTCCTCCAGTCGCCGTCCACCTCCTGCCAGAGGTAGATCATCACTTCCTCAGTCTCGTACGAACCCTTCTCGTAGATCTTCACGATGGCCTTCCACCAACCGTCCGATCGGAAAATAGTCTCACCGGCAGCAACCTTGTAGTAGTCACTCACAGGCGTGGTATCGTCCGATGGTAGAGA
>CAZTDC010000809.1:0-1404 GCA_964612165.1 uncultured Salinivenus sp. | reverse complement strand
TCTGCGATACGAGAATCGAGAAAAGAAGTGTGGCCTCAGACGGTCTGCCAAACAGATGCTGTGGTGATTGTCAAGCGGTTTTGGAGCTGAATCAAGCCGTTGGATGGAGGGAGGCGTCGAACGGGCGACCGGACTTGAGAACCCCGTAGCAAATATGCAGGAGCTTTCGCATTGCCGCTCCAATTACGACCATATTTTCTTTCCCTCGCTCTTTTAATCTCTCCCCGAATGCCTTGACTGCTGCATTGCATTGAAGAGCACTCATCGCTGGAAAATACATTGCCCGACGCAGCCGCCCGTTGCCTACTTTCGACATTCGAGGATTGCCTCGGACGGAGGTGCCTGACTGATGATGGCTCGGCACAAGGCCGGCGTAGGCCGCTGCCTGACGCGCACTCTCGAATTGCTCGGGGGAGCCGAGCTCGCTTACGACGATCGCAGCGGTTTGGAGGCCGATGCCCGGGATCGTGTCCAACAGTGAGCATCGATCCTTCAGCTTCGGATCCTCCTCGACGTGCTCTTCGATTTCTTCCTCTAGATCCTCAAGTTGGCGCTCGATCTCGTCGAGGAGGCCGCGGTGCGCACGGCGAACCGCCTCATCCTCAGACTCATCCAGCCGATTTTGCGTTCTGGTTTTCTCTTTCTGGAGGGCCTGTCGGGCTCGCGTAAGCTCTTTAAGGCGGCTCCTAGCCGCTGAGGCCGGTTCCCACGGCCGAGGGTCCTCCCGCCGGCCGAAGCGTGCAATCAAGGCCGCATCGGCAGCATCGGTCTTCGTGCGCTGCAGCTGGCTCGATGCGTATCCCTTGATTCGCCTCGGATTGACGACGCTAACTCGATAATCTTCCTCATAGAGACGCTGGGCAATGGCCTTTTCAAAGTCCCCGCTGGCCTCCATGCACACGCCAGTTTTTTCAGGACCGGCTCCCTGCTCCTGGAGCCAACGCAAAAGCTGCTCGTGTCCATCTGAATCGTTCGCAACCGTTGTTTTTGCGACGGTTTCTTCTCCGTTGCGCAGGGCCAGTTCCAAGGCCGTTTTGCCAACATCGATTCCCAGAGAAAACGCCAAGTTGCTCGAACTCGTCGGTGCCTCTTCCATGCTGGTAAATACAGGATCTATGTCCTAAAATAGGCTTGATGCCCTATGATGCTGTTCGGAGTCGAACGCACCGAAAAGGGAGGCAGGAACTGATCTATTTGACGGGCTCACCGGTGCTTGAAACAGTTGCGTCAAGCACCGGGGCCAAAGGCTCTCATCAGGCGACCCGCCTCCCGTCCGAGCGTCCTCGGATCGTTCCCGACAGGGTCGGGAAGGTGCCCCTCTTGCGAGGGAAAATCAACATACCAGGTTCTCAAAGGTGCAAATGTCGTGTCATTCATCGCTCTACTATGCGATTGGCTAAACCG
>CAZTDC010000808.1:0-1407 GCA_964612165.1 uncultured Salinivenus sp. | reverse complement strand
CCGCGCCATCGACGCGTTCACCGAGGTGGCCCGGAAGCACGACGTTATTGAATAGAGTCGGTTGAGCGTTACGTGTTTTGGTTGAGCGTTTGTCTGGTCGTACCTTCGATTCCGAATCACAAACCCTCAACCCCGAACCCCCAACCCGCACATTCCTTACCCTACGCTCAATGCGTTTTCTATCGATGACTCAGACTCGGACAGTTCTTCTCAGTACGCTCGTCCTTCTTCTCCTCGGCGGACCGGTCCACGCACAGGAGAAGGCAATGCCGGGCCCCACGCGGAGTCTGCCACCCGACACGGCCATCACACAAACCGATCAGGTCACCATTCAGGGCGAGGCCGTGCCCTACGAGGTGACGACCGGCACCCAGCCGGTGTACGGAGAAAACGACAGTGCCATTGCCTCCCTCCACTACACCTACTACGAGCGGTCCGACGTGGACGACGACACGCGGCGCCCGCTCGTGGTCTCTTTCAACGGCGGTCCCGGCTCCGGGTCCCTCTGGATGCACCTCGGCTACACCAGTCCCAAGCATCTGAAGATCAGCAACGAGGGCTTCCCGGTACAGCCGTACGGGGTGGAGGACAACCCGCACTCCATCCTCGACGTGGCGGACATCGTGTACGTCAATCCCGTCAACACAGGCTTCTCCCGCATCCTCGACGAAGAGGTCGATCGGGAAACGTTCTTCGGCGTGGACGCCGACGTGGAGTACCTGGCCGACTGGATTGACAACTTCGTCTCTCGCCAAAATCGGTGGCGCTCGCCGAAGTACTTGATCGGGGAGAGCTACGGCACGACCCGCGTCGCGGGCCTAGCGGGGCAGCTCCAAAACCGGCACTGGATGTACCTCAACGGCGTCATCCTCGTCTCGCCCACCGGCCTCGGGCTGGAGCCGGCCGGCCCCTCGCCCCGCTCCGAGGCGCTGAAGCTGCCCTACTACGCCGCTACGGCCTGGTACCACGAGCAACTACCGCCCGACCTGCAAGACCGTGACCTGCAAGACCTGCTGTCCGAGGTCGAGGACTACACGGTGGAGGAGTACATCCCCGCCCTTACGCGCGGCGGCTTCATCGACAGCACACGGCGACGGACGGTGGCGCAGGAGGTGGCGCGCTACTCAGGCCTCTCCGAGCAGTTCGTCCTCGACCACAACCTCGCCGTACCCGCCAGTGCCTTCTGGAAAGAACTTCTTCAGGACGAGGGACACACCGTGGGCCGCCTCGACTCCCGCTACCAGGGCGTGGATGTAAAAAACGCGGGCGACAGCTACGACTATCCGGCCGAACTGACCGCCTGGAACCACGCCTTCACGCCCGCCATCAACCACTACCTCCGCGACGAACTGGGCTTCGAGACGGACCTCAAATACCACGTCTTCGGCCCGGTGCGACCGTGGGACG